>JBGTEU010000849.1:0-3575 GCA_041747595.1 Bythopirellula sp. | reverse complement strand
CGATCTGAGTCCGCGCACTGCGAGATTGATTTTCTGCAGGCTCTTGAAGACTTTTTCGATCTGCCGCGTGATCACCAATCCGGGCAAATGGAGCATGACGCTCACGCGAATCCCCGTCCCGACATTGGTGGGACACGCCGTGAGATAACCCAACCGCTCGCTGAAGGCATAAGTGAGTTGTTCTTCGATCAAGTCGTCGAGCTGGGTCATTTGCTCCCAGGCGGAATGCAGATTGAGTCCACTCTGCATGACTTGAAGTCGCAGGTGATCTTCTTCGTTGATCATCAAGCTGAACTTCTCGGCCGGATCAATCACCACGGCCCGTGCGCCCTGCGCGTCGGCATGTTCCCGGCTAATGAGTTGGCGCTCGACCAAAAACTGGCGATCGACATATTCCAAGCTGCCGACGTCAATATACAGCGTCGCTTCGTTGAGACGCTGCGACGTTTTCAAGCTGGCGACACAGTCTCCCAGGCTTTTTTCAATGGCGACCCGATCGGCTTCCGTCGCGCGCGACAAGAAAGGAAAATCCGCCAGATTGCGCGCAAGCCGAATCCGGCTGCTGATGACGATGTCCGCCTCGGGGCCGGCACCTCGCAACCATTCACCACTCGCACTGGTCAGTTCGTTGAATTCCATATTCACTAGATTAACACGATTCACGACAAGGGAACCGCCGCATTCTAAGCTATTTGTGCGATCTTGTGAGGGGAATTTACTCACAGATGCCCAGGGAATCTCTAAACCTCGCCGGTTTCGGGATTCCTGGTACGCACTTGGGTCTCGGCAGTTCGAATCTCATCCCGTAATTGCGAGGCTCGTTCGTAGTTTTCCGAGGAGATGGCTTCCTTCATTTCCCTTCGCAAACGAATCAACTGCGTCTGCTGATCCGCACCCTGGGGGCACCGTTTCGGCACCTTGCCGATGTGGTTCGACTGGTCGTGGATATTTAACAACAATGGCTCAAGTTCTTCGCCAAAGAATTCATAGTCATGGGGGCAACCCAAGCGTCCTTGCTTTCTAAACTCCAAAAACGTGATCGAGCAGATGGGGCAACGCCGTTGGTCGAGTCGCGCGAGCTGATCCGCCGTCTCGCCGACCGCCAGGTGTTGAGCCAACAAACCAGCCATGGCCGGCATCACCTCCGACGCGTCCTCTTCGCTCGGCGCGAGAAACCTTTGGGCGCATTCTTCGCACAGATGAAGTTCCTTCGGCTTACCGTCGATCAGATCGGTAATGTGGAAGGTGGCTTGCCGATCACATTTTTGACACTTGAGCATGGTCTTCCTCGTGGGCACGATGGCCCTGCAAACGATCCAACACAAGGGCGTCACATTTCAATCATTGTTGAATTTCGCTCGCGGGCAAGATCGAACCTTGCCGAATTCTCGGGCCTCTTGAGTACGGGGATTCTAGCCGTGGCAGATCAAGTGTCAAGGCAACCATGAACCACTTAACTATTTACCACGCCAAGAGATGAATCGTTGCCTTCTGCCAAAGAACGCTGTTGTGAGTGCCTCTCGCTGGTGATAAGCTGGCTCTGCTCAGCACGCTTTCCGAGCGGTCAAACGGTGTTTCAGGAAAATGCCCACCCATGATTTACTCGCCCGACTTCGACCGTTTCGCGGAACTGGCGACAGATACCGACTTTGTCCCCGTTTATCGGCAGCTCCTCTCCGACGTTTTAACCCCCGTCCAGGCGTTTCAACGTTTGGACGGCACGACCGCGGCTTGCTTGTTCGAGAGCGTGATCGGCGGTGAAAAAGTAGGCCGCTACAGTTTTCTGGCCAGCGATCCTTTTCTGTGGATCAAAGCCTACAGCACCAAGGTAACAGTCGCCACGCTCACGCGTCCCAGCGAGAAGAACGCGGCTAGCCAGGCGTCCTGGACGACGGAAGAATTCGAGGCGGCCAACCCCTTTGAAACGCTCCGCCATCACGTGAAAGCGATGCAAGTCGCGCACCTCAGTGAGTTACCCCCCTTTATTGGCGGAGCCGTCGGATACGCGGGCTACGACTCGGTCCGTTATGTCGAGAACTTGCCGAACGCGCCAACGGATGATCGGCACTTGCCTGATTTATGGTTTGCGCTCTACGACCACATGGTTGTATTCGACCACGTTCAGAAAACGGTGATCGTGCTTGCGCTTGCCGACGTGCGTGATAAAAAGCCAGCAGCATTAAAACAAGCGTACGAAACCGCTAGCCATCGTGTCGACCATTTGGTGGAGCAATTGTCGACTGCCAACGACTCGCTAAAGATCTCCGACATCGACCTGGAAGGAGATGTCTCGCTCAAATTCGAATCAAATCTCACGCAGAAGGAATTTGAAGATTCCGTTCGCAAATGCGTCGCATACATTCGCGCTGGTGACATTTTTCAAGTGGTGATCAGCCAACGCTTGCAGACCGAATTCACCGCACCGCCGTTTGAGCTGTATCGCACTTTGCGGGTCGTGAATCCCAGCCCGTTCATGTTTTACCTGCGCACGCCCGAAGTCACGCTCGTGGGGAGCTCGCCCGAAATCATGGTCCGCGTCGTCGAAGGAAAAGTCACCGTCCGACCGTTGGCAGGAACGAGAAAGCGGGGCCGCGACGAAGAGGAAGACAAACGCCTCGCGGAGGAATTGCTGGCCGACCCCAAGGAATGCGCCGAGCACGTGATGCTGGTCGATCTCGGTCGCAATGACGTCGGCCGCGTCGCCCGGTATGGCTCGGTGGAGATTTCGGACGTGATGGTGATCGAGCGTTACAGTCACGTGATGCACATCACCTCCAACGTCACCGGTCAGTTGCGTGAAGACTGTGACGCGTTTGATGCACTTGCCGCTTGTTTGCCCGCGGGAACGGTTTCGGGAGCGCCCAAGGTGCGGGCGATGGAAATCATCGACGAAATCGAGACGACGCGCCGCGGTCCTTACGCGGGTGCCGTCGGATACATCGACTTCGCGGGGAACATGGATACATGCATCGCGCTGCGGACCGTTGCCATTCTGGATGATACGGCTTATCTGCAAGTCGGCGCGGGAATCGTCGCCGACAGCGTGCCGGCAATGGAATATCAAGAAACCATGAACAAAGCCCGCGGCATGCTCAAGGCGCTTGAAATTACTCAACAGCGGCTCAAATAATTACAGCTTGCCGGCCGGCGTTTCCGCGCGCAATTGATCGATCATATCCTGTGTAGCCGCCGCGACGGCTTCTTGCCAGCGCGATTCCCCGAAGCGATCTTTATATTCGGGTCGCTGATGAGCGAAGATGATACCACGTGAATTGTTGATTACCGCGCCCAATCCGTGCTCATCGAATGCGGGAACAACATCTTTGGCTGTCCCCCCTTGGCTACCATACCCTGGAACCAAGAACCACGTGTGTGGCATCGCGGCACGCAGCTCGGCAAGTTGCTCCGGATAAGTCGCGCCTACGACCGCGCCAACTGTTCCATACCCATATTCGCCACAAGCGGCTTGCGATTGCTTTTCAACATAGTCGGCAACGATTCGATACAACGGTTGTCCGTCAATAATTCGATCTTGCAACATGTGGCTGCCGGGATTCGATGTTTTCACGAGCACG
>JBGTEU010000848.1:0-3065 GCA_041747595.1 Bythopirellula sp. | reverse complement strand
GCCCACTAATGTTCGCACCTTTCGCCGCAATTCGTCTGAGCTTCGTGACGGCAATTCGTCGTACGCGATTGCTTTTGGTTGGTAAACGACCCGTCGACCCTGCATCACGACTTGCATAGGCCAGTAGACATCGTCGAGGATGATGCCGGGAGGCAGCGGACGGAACAAATCGTGGCGAACAGCACAAATGGCACCCGTGACACCGATCTGCGAATGTAGCTGTGCCTCTTTACTACGTAGCCACTTTTCGAATCTCCAGTATAGACCAACGCCCACAAGTTTGCCCCCTGTTGTCGTCAGTACCAGCTGACCACTTACGGCACCTACTCGAAAATCTCCAAAGCACTCCAACAAGTGCTGCACAGCATGCTCAGCCCAAGTCTGGCGGGCGTCAGCAAAAATCAGTATCTCGTGCTGAGCGAGCGATGCGGCATGATTGAGCGCCGCTGCCTTGCCCCGATTGACTGCCCATTCCACGATGCGAACATTGGCCCGCGTTGTGGAACGGGCAATTTCAATTGAATCGTCAGTCGAACCGTCGAAAATGACCAGAAGTTCGGCAGGAACAGCGGAACCTTCTAATATCCCGATTAATTCGTGCAGTCGGCGTTTCATTGAGGCCTGTTCATTCCGCACTGACATAATCATCGAGAATCCCGATTGCATTGGGCCAGCGCCAGCGAGCGGACGCGGCCAGAATCTCGCTGCGAGTGCAATCAACACGGGGTAGATCACAAATGTGTAGACCACCACAAGTGTGCTCATCCAGAAAATGGCAGGAAGGCTCAACATGTTTGCTCAACAAGTGCCGAGTGGGAAGCCGCTTTCTCCCACACCAACTCGAGCTGCAGTGCAAGTCGCTCCCAACTGTAACGATTTTTGACAAGTTTGAGGCCCTGAGCAGCAGCAGCGACGGCAAGCTCAGGTTGGCGCATCCAGGAAGTTACGGCTTGGACGAACTCAACGGGACTGTCAGCAATCTGAAAATGGTGACCCGGTTTCATTTGCAGGCCTTCTGCACCAATCGTCGACGAAACAACTGGCAGAGAGTTGGCCATCGCTTCGAGAATTTTGAGACGCGATCCACCGCCAATCCGCAGAGGCACTACCATCATCCCGGCCTCCGCGAGATGAGGCCTCACATCAGCGACGTTAGCGTGTAAGGTGACGTTCGCTCGGGCGGCTATCGCTTTGGCTAGCCAGCCAGGCGGATTGCGACCCACGATCTCCAGCGTTGTCCTCGGTTCGGCACGTTCAAGACAAGGCATAATTTCGTCGAGCAGAATCTTCACGGCATCCAAGTTAGGCCGCCAATCCAGACTTCCCAGAAACAGCAGCTTGCGCGGGTTGCGGTTTCGCTGTACTTCTGAATAGTAATCGATATCGACACCATTCTCAACGACTTCAACATTACGCACGTTGAATGTTTCGCTAAGCAACTTGGCATCGTTGTCACTTACCGCAACCACACCCGTTGCTTGATTAAACGCACGGCGCTCGAAGGAAAGGAATTTGCGCCACTGACTGACTAAGAGTTGCCGACACAGAAAACTCTTCTCGGTTTCACAGTAACGCTGCCAAATCAGCGAATCCACGTTGTGGGCGACAACCAAACATTTTGTATTTGGCGAGCGAGGCAACATCTCCACGTAGGGAGTCCACTCGAGCTGCCAAAGGTCGACTTCGTGCTTAAGTGCATAATTGCCGAGAGCTTCCTCGAATGCCTTACTGTGATGAACGGCAACTGTCAGAGGATCGTTCGACCATAAATGACCGGGGAGTCGGAGCTTGTAGCCCCAAGTAGATTTTGGCCGCAGAGGCACATCCGCGAATACTGTCGCGATACCCGCATCGTTGAGATGCTTTCTTGCTGCTTGTGCTGCTGGCGAGCGTCCCTCGGCACGCGAAAAATAAGTAATCTCATGACGCTGCGCCAACTGCAACATCAGGTTGAGCGTACGCAGGCGCTTACCCGAATTCGCGGGGTAGGTAATATCCCAATCCACCACGACTACCTTCATTCTTGATCTCCCGCAGCGACTGGGAGCTGATGCAGCATGGGTTTCGCAATACGAGAAGAGTCTGGCAAGTCAGTGCCACGGTACAATTGATCGTATTCGTCCGCCATTCGGCGGATGTTGAAATAATCCGTAACTCGCTGATCTGCGGCGAGGGAAAGAGCAAAACGAAGTTCTTCGTCGAGCCATAATCGGCGAATGGCGTCAGCCAATTCGATGGGGTCGTTAGGAGGGACCAGAAGTCCTGTCCTACCATCTTCGATAACTTCAGGCGTACCGCCGACCTTGGTAGCGACGACTGGCACACCTGCAGCCATCGCTTCCAGTAGCGTGAGCGAAATGCCTTCAGAATCGGAGGGCAACACGAACACTCGGCCCCGACTGAGCACACCCGTGGGTCCGGATACTTGCCCCAAGAACTGCACCTTTTCGTAGATTCCCAGTTGGTTCGCTTCACGAAGCAGATCCCCATGACATGGCCCGGTGCCTGCAACCTCTAATCGAAGTTCTGGCAACGACTCATGGATAAGAGCAACTGCTTGGAGAAGAGTTGATATGCCTTTCTCGGGGCTAAGCCGTGAGATCGCAACCAACACTTTCTTATCGTCTGAGGGCCTGTCATCTTGAGAGCGGACCGCTGTTTTCAAACTTTCAACACTAATGCCGTTGCGGATGACTCGCAGGCGGTCGGCTGGTACACCTTGACTGGCAGCAATTCGGTGCGCGTCCTGCGAGACGCAGACGTAGTTCTTAGTCAGGCTGGCCGCAAATCGCAGAACTTTCAAGCGGCGCGGAGTCATGTCTAGGTTCTGCCCGTGCTGCGTATGGATGACTCGACGAATTCCCATCAGTCGTGCTGCTGGAGCCGCATAGATGAGGGCTCTAGCATCGTGAGTATGGACAACTGTGGGATGAATGCCGTGAAAAATCCTCGCAAGAGAAAGCACCAAACTCGGTCTAAGGCCTTGGGGACGATGCAGACAAACTACGGGCCAGCCTAAGCGACGCAGTTGCAAGCCCACCGTGCCTATTGAACCAAGCGAAATG
>JBGTEU010000847.1:0-4414 GCA_041747595.1 Bythopirellula sp. | reverse complement strand
GTCTGTTTGCGTCGAATTACTCAATCGCAGTTGAATAGGAACAATTGAAGTTCCCGAACCGACAATCGACTTACTGTCGATGCCGTAGCCATTGCGGGTGACCAACATGGTAACACCCAGCTCCTCCGGAGAATTGGAGATCACTAGGCGTATTTGATCTTCCCGATCCCAGTAAATCGACTTAAAAGACATGCGGTCTAACAAGACATTGCTGCTATAAACATCAATGGAAAGCACTCCCCCGGCCGTACTTGTTCTTGTGAAGCTGACATCGATGTGTTCAGAAGGGCTTTTATAGATCGAAGCCAAGGTATGGACCGTACCGGTGCCCACCGGATCAAAGTGCGTTGAGAAGGCGCTCACTTGTGAGAGTCCAAATGTCAGTGCGGTTGACCATGATGAGGTTGTTTCTCCAAGCGTAACGTAGGCACGTTCAGCTGCTCCCTGCGCGTTGGGTGCCATCGGATATGTTGGTGCCGAAGATTGACTAAGTCCCTCCACAGCCATCAACCAGCGGCGTGGTGCCAAATTGACGCCGTCAAAGATGCGGATTTGTTGGGCGGCGGTACCACTACTGGCTGAATCTGGCACGTTAAAGTTGAGACTGGGCACCCAATGGTTGTTGGCATTCCAAACCGATTGACGCGACGCATTGGGTTGCGTCCCTACAGAAATCCTCGGTGCAATTCCGTCGCCATCCAGCGAATAATGCCAGGCAGATAACCAGTGAAGTTTGTTTAACTCGCTCTCCGATCCAGCAATTCCCCAGACTCCCACATTATTACTTGAGCCGCTGGTAGTGATTTCATACATCGGCATGCCCAGAACGACGGGCGGAGGACCCTTAGGCTGCAAGTCTAATGGCTGGCCATTGTCCTGATACACATAAACGCCATCCACATAGAGTACGCGCCGAACTTGATTGCCCTCGGCAGGCGCGATGGTCTGGATCCACTCTTCAGCGGCCAAGCTTTTTCCGCCGGGATTCAACAACAGCGGTGCAAGCGGCTCCGAAGTTTTGGGGAGATTCATGGCATGCAAAGCATTTTGATAGGGAACAAGGACTTTGTCGCCGTAGAGGTAAGGTTGCCCGCCACCGAGATTGAGCAGTGTCCCCCAAGTCTCGCCATCACGAGAGAAATAGATGCCATAGCTGCCTTGCACCTGGGAGTTGATTTCGCGGGCGACATAACCAACGCCGCGCTGATATTGCAAGTTCGGGGGGAATCGGCCGGCGAAACTGCTGCCCTGAAAGACACCGGGAAATGACCCACGCATATTTGTGAGGATGGCTTTCTCGCCTATCTCCGCGGGGCGCTCAACTTTCATAATCACCTCTGGCGTTTCATCACCAACCATAAGAATTTCGCCGAACTTTGTGCCCGGGGCCATTGCCAAGCCCTGGAAGCCTATGTCGTAGACTTTGGCGTTATCGGGACTCCAAGCACCATGGAAATCTTCTTGGTGTGTCCAGGTTGTCATCGTGTAGTTCTCGAGGTCTTCGGCGACGTGACGAACCATGTGATTGCGATAATCCACGTCTCCCCATGCAGAGGCCATTCCGTCCACGAACATCCCCGCGGTATGGGAGTGGAGACCTCCGGCGTCATCAAACTTCCATGTCTCGTAGACCAGTCGATTCGCTTCGACGATCCAAGGTTCGCCAACGGCGTCACGCCTTGCGCGAAAGACGCCGATCTGGCCCCCTTTGGGGCCCCCGCTCCTTTGAAGATAGTCTGCCCAGGGAAACCAAGCACCTAATTTATCGTCAGTAGATTTCTCGGGAAAAGCATTGGCAAAGGACCAACTTC
The DNA here is from genome assembly GCA_041747595.1 of Bythopirellula sp. GTDB lineage: Bacteria > Planctomycetota > Planctomycetia > Pirellulales > Lacipirellulaceae > Bythopirellula. The sequence goes on along the minus strand of JBGTEU010000847.1, from coordinate 2,603 downwards.
GCGATCTGCTTATTCCGTCAGAGACATTTCCCTCGATCACTGGTACGTCGTATCCGCCACCCACTTGCTCAACACGTTGAAATGTTTGACCGTAGTCTTGCGTGACAGCGAATGAAACTCCCTCCACGATCCAAGTCGATCCCACGCGCCGCTCTCGCTGCAACATGACCGCGACAAGTCCCTCGTGAACGACGGCGTTCTGTGGCACGTACCGATAACCCGAGATTGTTCCCGCAAAAAGATCTAAATTTCCCTGGAGGTTGATCACATTTTCAACATGAAAGTCATTACCTTTAATAAATGTTAGTCGCCGCGCATCAATCTCCCAGATAATGGCCATAGGGGTCTGTCCATCGTGATCCCAGCCTGACCCAAAAATCTCTCCATTTCCTATATCGGCAATGACCGGGGTCCAAGACCCCACTTCTGTCAGCAGACGATCATCACCGAAACGAGGCTGATTTGGTCCAACAATGTTGCCTTGCGGATCAACAGTTGCATCATTGCGATTTAACACGAAGGGAAGCGTGCCGCTTACTCCGTTGTCGAAAATCGCGGACTGCCAATCTTCGAGGCTCAAGGCGCCTGTGCCAGAAAACACATAACGCGCTTCCAAGAATTCAATGTGTAAGGTACTGCCGACGGACCGCTTGCATTGAGAAGTCTGCGAGCGATTGCGCTTCTTCTTTACAGAAAATAGGTATTGAATCATCAAACAGCCTTGTTCCGGTGCCGAGAAGGAGAACGGCGGGACCCGCCGATTCCTGAAAAGATCGCATTTTATGCACCTTTCAGAATAAATGCAGATCGCTAGTTCGACAAGGAATTTGACGCGTCCGGCTCAGATGAGTCACAAATGACTGATTTTAAGGTAGTTTTGCCGCTTTCACATGCATATGCGGAACAACATGCCCCAATTGCTTTGCCCAATTGTTGAAACAATTGCCCCCAGAAAGCCGGCTACTTCACAATCGAAGCATCCTCATCCACCGGTTCTTCTTTCTTTACGGTGCGCTGACCGTCGACTTTCTTGACGGTGCGGGGTGTGATCAGGAGTTGATTCCGCACGTCCACAATCGCCGGACTTTGCACGGTATCAAGCGGGCCATGTTCGATCACGCAGCGGCGGAGCCGTTCTAGCTTGGCGTCGAAATCGGCTTCCCCCGGTGGAGCCATGCCTGGCGCCGCGCCCCAAACGACGCGGGTTCCGCCGCGGGTCATCAGGTCGTAAACAAAAAAACGATGCTCGTCGAGGATTTCGGGGCGAGTGGAAGGCAGGATATCAACCAAATGGAGTTGCTCCCAAAAGTCGGTCAGGCGCACCGCCAAATCCACGGCCCCCTGTACTCTCGGGTTGTCCCACTTCTGGCCCGCGGGGGGGCGATCCACCACGTTTTGAATCCGCGGCATGTAGCGCTTGCGGATTTCGGGCACGTCGGCCACCGGCAACACCACCGCGTGGCGGTCGACCGGAACCAGCAACATCCCTTCCTGGCTCGCCATTTCCACAACCGCCACCGGCTCGCGAAAGTTGACCTCCACATGCACGCCAGCCGGATATTTCTTGCTGAGTTTCTCTACCGACTCGATCCACGGGTGCAACACAAATGCATCTTGCACCACGCTCATGAAGGCCTCGTCCAGAATCGAGAGCCGCTTGTCGAGCCCCGCGTTGCGAATGATCTCGGCCCGTACGTCGGTGACAATCCATGCAGGCTGCGGCGTCATTGTGATCCGCTCAGCGGCAAGCAAATACGGCTCGCGGTGAATCACGCGAGGGGCCACGCGCTGCCAAACGGTCTGCATGGCCCAACCCAAGAGGGCCACCACCACCAAAACCGTCACAACGCGGGCACGTGGCAAATACAGCGAACGCGACCTGCACGCTGCCGCCGAAGCCGGTGCTTTGGAATTCTTAGCGGACGCCTTTTTGCGTTTGATCGTGGCCACTCGAACACCTCCTGCGTTGAGTCGCAACAGAACCTAAGGTTCTTGAAACTACCAAATTTCTAATTCGGTCTCTAATTCCACTCCAAGCCGCTCGGCGACGCGGCTGCGAATCATGTCAATCAGCCGCAGCACGTCTTGGCTGGTGGCCCCTTCCGTGGCGACGATGAAATTCGCATGGCGTTGGCTCACTTCGGCCCCGCCCACGCGCGTCCCCTTTAAACCGGCTTGATCGATCAGCATGCCGGCGCTCATGCCGCGCGGGTTCTTGAATATCGTGGCGACATTTTGATGCGAAAGGGGTTGGCCCGCTTTCTTGACGATCCACTGCTTTTGCATTCGCTTGGTGAGTTGCTCGGGATCGTCATCTTCCAGCAAGAACTCGGCATTGAGAATCACAAGCTCGTCGAGGCTGCTTTGTCGGTAGGCGAACACCAAATCCTCGCGGTCTCGTTGCAGGATTTCCCCCGAACGGGTCATCACGGTCGCTCGGCAAGCCCATTGGCCGATGTCGCCGGCTCGGCTGCCGGAATTACCGTGCAAGGCCCCGCCGACCGAGCCGGGAATGCCCACCAACGGCTCGAGCCCCGCCAGACCGGCACGGACCGATTAGCTGATTGCGTGGGCAAGTTTTGCCCCGCCACCGGCGGTGAGCC
>JBGTEU010000846.1:0-3945 GCA_041747595.1 Bythopirellula sp. | reverse complement strand
CACGCCGGCCCCGCGATGCTCGGCCTGCTGACAGAGTAGTGCTTTCGTTTTGGGTTCGAGAGTTTTATGCGTGATTTGTTCAAGCAGCGTCGCGGTGGCGACTTCGAGCGAAGCACTGCTCGACAAACCGCCCCCCAGGGGGACCGCGGAATCAATTACCGCGTCGAAGACCGGAGGGACAAGGGCGTGCTCGGCGGCGGCTTCGAACACGCCGCGAATGTATTTCGCCCAAGTGGGAAGGGGCGCCGAATGTTCCCCGGCGAGGCAAATATCGAGTTCTTCGCCAAGGTTGCTCGTAAAGATGCGGGCTGCGCGGATCGACCGCTCTTCGTGGCAGACGTCGCCGGCCAGCACCGTGTAGCGGTCAACCGCCATCGGCAGCACGAAACCGTCGTTGTAGTCGGTGTGCTCGCCGATGATGTTCACGCGGCCGGGGGCAGCCACGAGATATTTCGCGGGTCGGCCGAAACGTTCTTGGAAAGTGGTTGCGGCGCGCTGGGCGAGGTCGCTCAACGTGAGGTCGGCACTGGGGTTGCAATCTGCCATCGCATTCCGCCTGATTGAATGGTGATTAGTCGTCTTAGGGCCCCGGCAACAGCGAAATATAATCTTCGACCGATCCGCGATCCATGCAGCATTGGATAATGTCACGGCCTAGCGGGTCGAGATCCTCCTCCAAATAATTCGCCAGTTCACGCTGGAAGAAGCCGTACAAGATTTCCGCCCCCTGGTCGTACGCTTCTTCGCCAATTTCGGGCTGCGTGTGCGTCTCCAAAAACCATTTGGCGATTGTCGTGCCTTCGACCTGCATGGAACGCATCGCAAACCCCAACAAGGGGCAGCGCGCGTGCTTGATTTGATCGGGGCGAAATTTCGCGCTGCCGCGGCGGGCGAGGAATTCGCGGGCCAGCCATTGCGGCATAAAACCGGTGTGCCACGCCCCTACGTGCTGATTGGGGACCAACACGTAACGGGTTCGCGGAGTGTCGACGATTTGTTTGAGCAGCAAGTTTGCCTGCGTCACGCGGCGGCCGGTCGCAAAAGGCCAGAATGAGCCGACCCCTTCGCTGCTCATGACATCAGAATCGGTGATGCTCGGATTGGCATGCCCGCGTGGGGCGACCAAACGCCACAGCCAGGCAAGGGAGGGAGGCAAAATGTGGAACAAACCAAGGATGCCGTAGCTCGGGTCTTCCTTGGTACACAACGGCGTGCGAATGCCGAAGCTGCGGATGTCGACCGATACGGCGGAGTTCACTACGTTCGGCACGAGGCGCCGCGGCATGATCACACGCGGGTTGGGGCACGGTTTGCCGGGGGCATCTTGAATGTGTTCCCAGATTAAACAGGTCGCGCCTGCCTTGCCGTCGAGGTTCAGCATAATGAGCGGCTCGGGGGGATGGCAGCAAATCGATTCCCAATAATTGTCGGTGCCGTAATGCGTGATGTGATTGAAGCGCAGGAACCACGCATTCTCGGCGTCGATCACCGCGAGCCGGCCATCGGTTTCTTGCAGATTGGGATGGCAGAGCGCCATGTCGTCCGAGACGGGATGCAATTCGCAACCGCGCGGCAACGTGAGCTTGCGGCGTTCGTCGGTGATCAAATTATGCCCTAACAGCAACGTACCGTCCAATTCGCGATGCACCGGCTCGAGCATTTCGCTTTTACCGCCGCCGCTCGCCCCTTCGTGCATAATCGTGACGACATTGTCGTAGGGCGTGATGACTTGCACGGTCGAGGCATGCGCGGTGATCCAACCTTCTTGCTCGCCGTGGTGGATCAAGACGCCGTAGATGCCTTTTTTCGCGCTCGGACCAGGATACAAATTGTAGGCGAAGATTTCGTGCAGTCCCTCCAAGCGATGATGCACGACGACTTGCCGACCATGGAAATGCGTGTGGCGGAACGGCGGAGCGAGATAAATGATTGCCTTGGGATTAAAATCTTCTTCCACGTCTCCACCGGGCAGCATTTCTTGCAAGTCGGCAAGCGCCCCCACGAAAAACGCGGCATTCCTGGGCGCGACGAGCAGAGTGGGAAAGCCAAGCTCCTTACCCCCCGTGTACAACGGCAGCAAGATCAGGTCCTGCTGCTTGAACCACTCAAACGTGTCGTTCCGTAGCGTCGAAAACGATTCGCCAAAACGGTCTTCAAACCGCTCCTTGTCGGAGGGTTGATCGTCGGCCACCACCATGCAATCGGGATCGCGACGTCGCATTTGCGGATCGATGTAATTGACCGATAAACCGTTCTTGCATTTGACGACTACGGCTTCCGCCACCGGGCCCTTGCCGGGGACGTCGTAGGCGACTTCGTACGTTTCTTTTTGCTCGGGGCCCAGCGCCAATTCGAGAATCGACTGGCGATCGTGCGGCACCATAAAGCTGGGGCAGGAGGACAATACGTCTTGCAGCTCGCGAGGCAGCGGCATGGAGCGGAAGTTCGTTTCAAACACAAGAGGACCTTTCGGCAACTGGCGGGAAGTCGGAGGCTTGGCGTCGTTCGCAACCCTCAGGGGCAAACAGACGCGGGCGCGAAATATCTTGACTGCACCACAACCATTTGCCGCGGCTCGTTGGGCATGGACACCAACCGCAGCGGCCCCGCGCCTCACGAAAGGTCGTATGTGGCAGACCACCGCATTTTAATGGGCGAGTCCGTCAGTGAATAGAGCCGCCGAGTTTCGATTTATGGGCGACCGACGTGGCGAGCGGACCGCGAAAACAGGCCGAGAATACCCGCCGACGTAAGAAATAGTGACGAAGGCTCGGGGACGGCGTAAAAGTAATTTCCGTTAACCCAATCGGCGATATCATTACCCAGCGCGATGCCATCCACCGCGTCGAACCGCCAGTGGATTCCCAGATAAATGCGGCTCATGGCGTTCTCCCACTCAGCCGTGGTGAAATCGGTGAACGAGCGCGTGTTGTCTCCCAAGGGCAATTCGGCCGACGTGAGCGTGTAACTCACATCGTCCGTTTCGTAGAAGAGACGCAAAGTCTGATAGAGCGCCCCGCCGAATGCTGCATGTCCCGAAACGTAAGCGGGAAAGGGGGGCGTGAAATCGTCGGTGAAGTTGTTCGGGTCGTTGCCGGGTGCGCCCAAGGGCCGCCAAGTAGGATCGCCCTCGGTATCTGGATTGCCATCGTTCTCGCCCTGTTGAATCGCCGTCACTGGCCGCCAAAAGTCCGTCTGAAATTTGATTTGCCACGCTGCCACCGAAGCATCCGCCATGGCGACGGAAGCCATCGCAAACATCCGCGCATTTTCTGCCGGAGTATTTCCCATCTGCACGCCGATTTCGTGGAGATTCTGACTGTACAACACCGGCGGAGGACCCATGGTGGCTCGATCATAAGCCCAAAACAGTCCCATGTGCGTCTCATCCTCGGTACGGGTGCTGCCCGTGAACACGCCTTTTTCTTTCACCTCGTTATACGCCTCGGTGTATTCGTCGGAAGTCATCAGCGGCATTCCCGGCACGCTAAACTGCTGCGAGTCGAGCATCGCAAAGGTCTTTACGGTTCCCCAGCCGGGTCCCCAAGCAGTTTGCGGATTCGCTGCAAAGGGATCGGATTGCCAGTGTCCCGGCTGGTTAATAATGTCAAAGCTGCCGCTGAGCTCCGAGCCGTCGCCATCACGCCAGCCGATGTATTTGTCGGCCACGAGGTTGCCGAGGGCGATCCCCGCCGATTTTTCGGGACTATCCGCAACCGAGCCCAATTGCAGATTGAGTTGATCTTCAACGTACGATTCTTGTTCTTCGTAGTTGTAAAGAATCGTTCGATATGCGGCCTGAGCGATGGCGGCTTCCAACGAAACTCCGCTTACGCGGTGGTTGTATTTTAAAGGACGATACTGGCGATCGACCGCCTGAAAGATGTCGTAAATCGCGCCATTGGTCATGGCCATCGAGCGAGTTGCCGTTCCCGGATTGGCCTT
>JBGTEU010000845.1:0-12126 GCA_041747595.1 Bythopirellula sp. | reverse complement strand
ACACGGCCGGCAGCCTTGCCGGGGCGGAATCGCATGTGGCGGACGACGATGTTGCTGGCGCCGACCGAGAACTGATTCCCCCGGACGCCGATGCCGCCGCCCGGCGCCGTTTGGCCGGCGATGGTGATGTTGCTGCGAGTGACGCCGAGCTTGCTGTTCAAGTTGATCCAGCCACCGACGTCGAAGACGATCGTGCGCCCGTTCGACGGCGCGTTCTCGAGACCGTAGCGGAGGCTGCCAACGCCGGAGTCGGTGAGATTGGTGACGTGGTACACGTCGCCGCCGCGGCCACCGTTAGCGACCGCGCCGAAACCTTCGGCCTGCGGAAACGCTTTGATCTGGGCGTGAACGAACGGGGGCGCAAAGCATCCGAGGAGCAAGAAAAATATAAACATGCGTTGCATGAGTTACCGCCAAAAAATATTGATGAGAAGAGTGTCTTAACCAGTTCGTCTGATACTAATTGTCATTCACGGCCTTGCCGGAGGGCCACGCCCTCTGGGTGAGAGCATAATGGAAGACCACGGATCGCGCGCGGTTCGGTTACGCAATCAAACATGGAATATTGTCGTGCGGGGAATGTCGGTGACACCGACGGGAAGCGATTGTCACAATCGTAACTAGCTTCCAACCGCATTCAGAAAGGGCACGAGCCACACCATTTGAGAAGTCATGGAAATAGCGCGAACGACGATTCGCGGCAGCCCTAGTATTCTAATCGGCCGCAGCGCAGGCTAGCATCGGATTGCAAAGTTCGACACCTTTTTTGCAAGAAAACGCTGATCGGGCGTGTTGACTCGATTCCCGCGTCTAATTCCGCTCAAGCACAACGAGCCGCAACCGACTCGCCGGGGGCAGTGGTGGTTCACGGGGCCAATCCGGGTTCGTTTCCAAGGTCTCCCACCGCAGAAAAATCCACAGCGAAGGTGACGTAGTTATGGCTGTCCCAACCGACTTTGCTCGGCAGAATCTGTTTGCGCCATTCTTTTTCACCCACTTTGCACTCAGCCACCGTCATCTCGTGCGCCGCATTGTAATACGCCACACAATGCTTTCCCTCGTGCGTGAGCAAGCTGAATCCCACGGGAAACCACGAGGGGACTTCATCGATCTCCACCGATTCCACCACCCGATAGGTCGCGGCGGCAACACGGTGCGGCATTGATACAATATGCACAAGTAAACAGAATAGAATGAGTCGTAGCATACGACCCAGTTTTACCGCAGACGACGGCGTGCGGCTAGGAGCTTGGGATTCAGCGACGAAATTCTAAGGAGGCGTAGGCGGTCGTCACGATCTGCTGCTCCGTGCCATTATCAGCGAGTCCCATATTGGGAAGTTCCCAATTGATCGAATCACTTGCGTAGCGCAGATCTCCGAATAAGTAGCCTGAACAACCGAAGTGCAATCTCATCCACTTGGTGAGCGGACGACTGGCCTGGACGCGGACTTCTCCAAAGAACGTTTCGGAATCTTCATCATCTCGATGTGTTGCGCTTTGCTGAGGAATGAGGAGCGTATTTAGGCGTCCAGGCACGAGAGAATTTAAGTCCGGCATCGAATCCTGACCAATAGCGCTATTCATAGTAGCGTCTGTAAGGTAAATCCCGGCTTGCAACATTCCCCCCGCACCCAACGTCCAACCGCCACGTTCAAGACTGCCATAAATGCCGACGTGAGGTCCAGCTGTTTGATTGTCGAGCTGCGAGCCGACCGAAATCTCTCCAAGCAATCCGCCGCTACCATACATGCGAAAACGATCGTCGAATTGAAAGAATCTCGCACCAAAGTACACTTCCCAGTAGCCGGATGGCCCCTCTCGCTGCGCTTTCTGTTCTTCGGAAAGCTTGGGGCTGAATCGAATGACCCGTTCGAGTTGAACACTTCGCGACTGGAGGTAGGAGTTTCCTTTCATGGACTGAAGAGCTGTTGGCAGCACAACTAAGTCGTCAAAGTCCAGAGGCACGCCCACTTGAGAATATTGGGTATTGTCGTTCCCACCTGCACCAAGGAATCCGTCCCCATCGATGAAGCCAGAGTACCATCCATTGTTGCCAATCGTGTCGAAAAAGCCGGTCAACATCGGGCTGACAAATCCATTCACCACGGATCCATTGGACGGATTGCCGGCATTAAAGGGCACATTTGGCGTGGGGGTTGTTGAAAACTCCCAATTCATGTCCTTCGACAACTCTGCAGCAACGGTCGTGTTTTCAATTTCATTCACGATGTCTGTATTATCAACCCCGTCGACATACCCGTTGTTATTATTATCAAAGTTGTCGACACGATAGCGCGTGAACGATTCGATCTCGATCTCCGCCAGCGCTTGCGCGCAGCAGCAGAGGAACCATGCACAGCAAAGCATGGCCAGCACAATTCGCGGATTGCGATTGCTGAGAGTCATCGTTTGACGAGAGCAGTTGGTAGAAGAGGTCGAGAGAGAAAAGTACCGCGGATGCTAGCGAATGCCCCAAGAGCAAGCAACGGCAATCCACGCTTCAGCTAGCCGCTTGCGGCTTAGCGGTGCTGGCATCGCGCACGGCCGCGAGGTGTTCCGCAAGAAACACTGCCAGATCGCCGACGTGGAGGTGGTCGCTTTTCACGAAGCGGAATTTTACTTGGTCCAGACCTTCGCCTTCGCCTTCGGCGACAATCACCCGCTGCGATGCGATCCCCGCGATCCGAGCCATGTTAAACGCCCCTGGAGGACCATTGAGAATCACGTCAACCCCGGCGGGTCGCTTGGTGTGGACCGTCGCCCACGGTTCGCGCTGTCCGGCGATCATTAGGTGAATCACTTGCTGGTTGTTCCATAGGAATTGCGACTTGGTAGACGTGCCATTCTCTTTACCGTCACCGGCCGCTGAAGCGGCCTCGCCGAGCATCTCCAAAAGTTCTTCCAAGACTTCGATATTCCACGAGGGTTGCTTGCCCGGTGGAAAGCCTTTTCTCGCGAGATGCCATTTCCGGCCCAGAACCTTCCATGGCATGACGTCCTCGGGATTCTGCTGCACCCGCTCCGTGAATTTGTGAAAACCTGAGATCGCTTGCTCGAGGAATTTCCAAAATGCCGGCGTGTCGATTTCTTGCCAACTGTACGCACGGATCTCGACTTCTTGAAACGGCCCCCGCAGGTTCTTGCATTGCACTCGCGGACCGTGGCCGTAGGCTTCCACCTCTGGGATGTCGTTAAGCGGCTTGAGTCCCAACGCGACCACCAAGTCATCACGCTGGAACGTTTTCTTTGCCGTGCGGAACTTCATTTTCAACAGCCACGGCTCGCCGGTGATTGCGTGGAAAAACCAACCGTCGCTTTTCTTCGGCGCGGAGATCTCGACAATCGTGCGGCTGTTCCAGTTGGTGGGGCCGAACCCGCCCGATTCTTGAATTTTATGTTCCACCACGTCAAGAATCTTGCCGTCCCATCGACACGGCGCACCACTGCGACTCACGCGATCCCGCGTGTGCCAGCGATGGCCCTCCACTTCCCATGGCATTTTGATTTCCGCGCCGAGTTCACCAATTTCCAAATCGTCGGCGCGTTCTGCCTCCGCCGTGGCAAAGTTGTAGGCTTCACGCTTCTTGTGCGGCCCAGAGGCCAGCACCAGCGCGAGAGCGAGTGCCGTATGCGAAATCATTTCAGATTTCGAATTCTCCCCCTTCCGCCTTCCCCCTTCCGCCATTTCCGAAACAACCTGCTCCGGCGTGCCAGCGCGAACGACCTGCCCCCCCGCGATCCCCGCTTCGGGGCCAATATCGATGATCCAATCGGCTTGCTTGATCACGTCAAGATTGTGCTCGATCACGAGCACCGTATTGCCCAAATCGACGAGGCGATGCAAGACGTCCAAGAGTTTAGCGATATCGTCGAAATGCAAACCGGTTGTCGGTTCATCGAGCACATAAAGCGTTTTGCCCGTGTCGGGACGCGAAAGTTCCGCCGCGAGTTTCACGCGCTGTGCTTCGCCCCCGGAAAGCGTTGCCGCGCTTTGGCCGAGGGCCACGTAGTCGAGTCCCACGTCGCACAAAGTTTGTAGGGTGCGACGAATTTTGGGAATATTCTCAAACAGGGCGAGCGCATCGCCGCAGGACAACGCCAACACGTCGGCAATCGAGCGCCCCCGATATTGCACTTCAAGTGTCTCGGGATTGAACCGCTTGCCGTGGCAAATTTCGCAATCGACCCACACGTCGGGCAAGAAGTGCATCTCGATGCAGCGCTGGCCGGCGCCTTCGCACGCATCACACCGACCACCGGGGACGTTGAAGCTAAACCGCCGCGCCGCATAGCCGCGCAGTTTCGCTTCGGGAAGCTGTGAAAACAAATTCCGGATTAACTCAAACACGCCGGTGTAAGTCGCGGGATTCGAGGAAGGCGTGTTCCCCAGCGCTCGTTGATCGACGCGAATCACTTTGTCGATTTGCTCGATGCCGACGATGCGGTCATGCCCACCGGGATTGGTGCTCGCGCGGTGCAGTGTTTTCGCCAGTTGGTTGTAGAGCACGTCCTCGACGAGCGAGCTTTTGCCACTACCGCTCACTCCGGTCACCGCGGTAAGCGTGCCGAGCGGAATTTCGACGTCGATGTTCTTGAGATTGTTGTGGCGAGCACCACGGATCGTTAAGCGTGGAAACATGGTTCCATGCCGGCCCGCTGCTGAGTTTTCGAGGTTTGGGGGCTCGGCCTTAGCGGCCTTTTTCGACGGCCGAGCCCGCTTCAGCGGGCCGGCGACCTGCGAGTCCGCGGTGCCCCCCATTCTCCGATTAGTCGGCACGATAATCGCCTTCTTACCCGAGAGATAGGGTCCCGTGACCGAACCGCGTTGTTTGGCGACTTCCCGAGGCGTCCCCCGTGCGACGATTTCACCCCCCAACCGCCCCGCGGCGGGACCGAAGTCCAACAGCTGGTCGGCACTTTCCACCACTTCTCGGTCATGTTCGACGACGAGCAGCGTGTTCCCCAAATCACGCAACCGATGGAGCGCACCGATCAAACGAGTGTTGTCCCGTGGGTGCAAGCCAATCGTCGGCTCGTCGAGTACGTAGAGCACGCCGCACAGGCCGCTCCCCACTTGGCTCGCCAGCCTAATTCGTTGTGACTCGCCACCGGAAAGGGTCGGTGCCGAGCGGCCAATCGTGAGATATTCGAGGCCCACCTCGACCAAGAATTTCAAGCGGCTGCCAATCTCGCGGACCAGCTCTCCAGCGACCTTCTTCTCGCTTGGGGTAAGTTTCCAATTTTGAATTTCTTCGAGCAACCGCGCCAGCGGCAGCCGGCAATATTCGCCAATCGTGCGGTTTTGAAAACGAACTGCCGAGGAATCATCGCGCAGTCGGCTCCCATCGCACTGGCTGCATTCGATTTCGTCTACCAAATGATCGAGCGCGGCCCGCAATCGCGGCGACACGCGAGATGCTTCCTCGAGCGCGGGATACAAACCTTTGTATTGAAATTGGAAGTTGCTAGGCGCTAGGTGCTGGGCGCTAATTTTTTTCTTGCCTGAACTAGCGCCTGGAGCCTCGCTCCTAGCGCCTACTTTGATCCACTCTTCCCCCGTGCCGTACATCACCAAACGCCGATGCCGCGGCGAGAGTTGCTCGAACGGCACGTCGAGGGGAAGCCCCGTATGCGCGGAAAGGCCAGCGAGCATTGCGGCGAACAACGGCTGATTCACTCCCGGCCAGGCGAGCACGGCACCCTCGGCAAGCGTCATCTGCGTACTGCGCATTAGTGCCGCGGGATTGGCCCCCACTTCGGTCCCCAACCCTTCGCATGCCCCGCACCAGCCGAGCGAATTGTTGAACGAAAAATGATGGGGCGACAGTGCTTCAAAGCTCCGCCCACATTTTCCGCAGACGCGGTGCTGGCTGTAAACTTTCATTTCCCAACGACCCTCTGGCACGTCCGCCACGACAATCACCGTGTGCATCACGCCGCGGCCCATGGAGAGGGCGCTTTCAACGCTTTCCGCCAAGCGGCTCCGCGCATCGCGGCGCAAGGTCACGCGATCGACGATGACTTCGATCTTGTGCTTGCGACGGCGGTCGACGTTCGGCGGTGCGTCGAGGTCGAATGTTTGATTGTCGATCCGCGCCCGCACGAAGCCACTCGTTTTCAGCGTTTGCCAGAGGTCTTCATGGTTCTGTGCCGTGGCAAGTTCCACGGGCGCCATCAGATAGAGCTTCGTCCCCTCGGGTTCCTCAAGAATCGCGTCGATCACTTCGTCGACGCTTTGCGTTCCTACCGGCAGATCGCACTCGGGGCAGTGCATCCGTCCGAGCCGCGACATGAGAATTCGGAAGTAATCGTAGATTTCGGTGACGGTACCCACGGTCGAACGGGGGGAATGGCCCGTGGTTCGTTGCTCGATGGCAATCGCGGGGGACAAGCCCTCGATCGACTCGACCCGCGGCTTCTGCAACTGACCCACGAACTGACGAGCGTAAGAACTCAAACTCTCGACGTAGCGGCGCTGCCCTTCGGCATAAATCGTGTCCATCGCCAGCGAGCTCTTGCCGCTGCCGCTCGGCCCACAACAGACGGTGAATTCGTCACGCGGAATTTTCACGCTCACGTGCCGCAGGTTGTGCTCGCTGGCCCCCTGGACGACGATATGCGTCGCCTGTTTAACGGGCTGACGCTTCGTTCTCTTTGCGGGGGAGTGGGATTTTCCATTGAGATAGGGCGCAAGCGCCGTGGCGGTGTGAGACAACACTTTTCCCGCCACGATTTGTTCTGGCGTTCCCACCGCAACGATTTCGCCTCCGTGTTTACCGCCGTCGGGACCGACGTCGATCACCCAATCGGCCGTCTTGATCACGTCGAGATTGTGCTCCACCACCAGAACGGTATTGCCCGCGTCGGCAAATTCGTGCAGCACTTTGAGCAGCATCTCGATGTCGGCAAAGTGCAAGCCGGTCGTCGGTTCGTCGAGCAAATAGAGCGTACGGCCTGTCGATTTCTTCACCAACTCGCGAGCAAGCTTGATCCGCTGGGCTTCGCCCCCTGAGAGCGTCGGCGAAGGTTGGACAAGCTTCACATAATCGAGGCCCACCGCGTGCAGCGTTTCCAGCTTGTGACGAATCTGCGGAATGTTTTCGAAATGTTCGAGCGCCTGCTGCACGTCCATTTCCAGCACGTCGGAGATCGACTTCTCTTTGTATTTGATTTGCAGCGACTCGTGATTAAAACGGTGCCCTTGGCACACATTGCAGGTGATCCACACGTCGGCGAGGAAATCCATCTCGAGCTTATTCGCGCCGTTGCCGCTACACGCTTCGCATCGCCCGCCAGCGACGTTGAAGCTGAACCGCCCCGCCTTATAACCCCGCTTTTTCGCTTCGGGCATTTGCGTGTAAAGCGTGCGGATATCGTCGAACACCTTGATGTAAGTCGCCGGATTGGAACGGGGCGTGCGGCCAATCGGCGATTGATCGATCGAGATCATCTTGTCGAGATGCTCAATTCCCTCGATACGGTCGTGCTCGCCCGGTTCTCCTTTGCCCCCGTTGAGGTCGCGCCGCAGGGCTTCGACGAGAATGTCGCTCACAAGCGAGCTCTTGCCGCTGCCGCTCGCACCGGTGACGCAAACAAACGCGCCCAATGGAATTTCCATCGTGACGTTTTTGAGATTGTTGTGACGGGCACCGACGATGCGAAGGGTGGGAATGTCAGATTTATGATTTGTGATTTCTGATTTATGATGTGGTTTCTCACCATCAGAAATCCTAAATCCTAATTCAGAAATTCTCCTCTGTTTGGGAACTTCGATCTTCCTCGTCCCCGCAAGGTAATTTCCGGTGACGCTGTCTTTTTTCTTAGCGACTTCGTCCGCCGTGCCGACGGCCATCACGTGCCCACCGCGCACGCCGGCGCCGGGGCCAAAATCAATGACCAAGTCGGCCGCCCGCATCGTGTCTTCATCGTGCTCGACAACGACCACGGTGTTCCCTTGATCGCGTAGCCGTTCGAGCGTCGCGAGCAAGCGGTCGTTGTCGCGCGGATGTAAACCAATCGACGGTTCGTCGAGAATGTAAAGCACTCCCACCAGACCGCAACCGATTTGCCCTGCGAGCCGAATCCGCTGCGTCTCGCCACCCGAGAGCGTCGGGGCCGTGCGACCGAGCGACAAATAGTTAAGCCCCACGTTGGTCAGGAACCCGAGCCGGCCGCGAATTTCCTTGAGCACTTCGCTGGCAATTTTCTGTTGCGTCTCGTCAAGCACGAGCCCGCTGAAAAATTTCTCGGCTTCGTCGATCGGCAAATTGCACACCGCTGGCAAGGTGCGCTGCGGATCATCGGCAAAGGACGCATCCGCCGAGGAAACAGCAACCGACCTCGCTTGGGGATTGAGCCGCTGCCCCAAGCAATCGGGGCACAGAATCACGTTCATATATTCTTCGAGCTTCGCGATGAGCGTCTTGCTCTTCGCACCGCGATACTTTTCGAGCAGTTCCGGAATCAAACCGTCGAACGTTCCGCCATACTTCTGCGAATTTTTCCCGGCCCGCCAGGTAAAAGTAATGTGCTCGCTGCCCGTGCCCCACAGCCACATGTATTGCTGCTCGGGCGTGAGCTCCTGCCACGGTGTATCGGTCAGCGCATCCTCGGCAAGTTCGAGCTTCCGCTCCATCGTCTCGGCAACGCCCTTGTAAATGTGCCGCTTCCAACGGCCGAGATCTTTCCAGGGGCCAATCAATTCGATGCATCCGTTGGCCAGCGATTTCTCCGGCGCGGTGATGAGTTTTTCCGGATCGAAGCTGAACATCGTCCCCAGGCCGTCGCATTCCAGACACATTCCCTGCGGGCTGTTAAAACTAAAGAGCTGCGGCGACGGGGGTTGGAAACTCAACCCGCAATGATTGCACGCGTAATCCGCCGACATGAGCACGTCGCCCGCCTGAGCGCTGGTGCGACGTTTGCCCTTAGTTTGCTGCGCCGCTGAGGCGGGACTGCCTTCCTCATCCGTGGCAACGATCAAGTTTCCTTCGCCCATTTTGAGTGCGAGCTCCACGGCCTCGGCAAGCCGCGTGCGGATGTTCGGACCGTTCACCAAGCGGTCGATCACGACTTCGATGTCGTGCCGCATCTGACGGTCGAGCGAAAGATTGTCGGAGAGTTGCACGACCGTACCGTCGACTCGTGCCCGCACGAAACCTTGCTTCAACAGGTCTTCACACAGGTCACGGAATTCCCCCTTCTGCCCCCGCACTATCGGCGCGAGCACAAGGAACTGCATTTTGTCAGGAAGTGATTGAATCCGGGCAATAATTTCTTCGCGCGATTGGGCGGTGATCGGCCGTTGGCACTTGGGACAATGTCCCTGACCGATGCGGGCGTAGAGCACCCGCAGAAAATCGTAAATCTCGGTGATCGTGCCGACGGTCGAGCGGGGATTACTGCCGGCCGACTTTTGCGCGATCGAGATCGACGGGCTCAGTCCGCTGATGTGGTCAACGTCGGGCTTGGGCATCTGGCCGAGAAACTGCCGAGCGAACGTGGATAGACTTTCCACGTACCGCCGCTGGCCCTCGGCATAGAGCGTGTCGAACGCGAGCGAACTTTTCCCACTGCCACTGACGCCGGTCAGGCAAATGAGTTTGTTGCGGGGGAGAATCAGGTCGACGTCGCGGAGGTTGTGCTCCCGCGCGCCTTTGATGATGATATCCGAGGCGGGCATACGTCCGTGTGGCAAAGTCAAAAGGATGGTTTCGCTCGCCGCGACTCAAAGGGGCCGCGGAAAAATAGCGAACCAACCATTATAGCCATTTTTCTGCCCGGGGCGACTCCGGTGCCGTCTGTCGGTTTGATTATTCTGCAGCGGGACTCGTCCCGCTCATTACGCAACAAAACACCCGCCGCAAGCGGCGGGGCTAAATGGAGGTGAAATTTGTTTCACATACTTGTCAAATCCGGTTTGCTAGCGCTGCTCCTGATGCAGAGTTCCGTACTTGCCGCGGAATATGATCCCACCAGATGGCAAGCCGACATCGACAGATTTCTGGCTGCGGACAAGGACAAGCCGACGGAACCCGGTGGCGTCGTATTCGTCGGCAGTTCCAGCATCCGCATGTGGGATCTTGAGAGTTCGTTCCCAGGAAAAAACTATCTCAACCGCGGTTTTGGCGGATCTGAAATCGTCGATTCGACGCATTTCTTGACCGAGCTAGTTGCCAAACACAAACCACGACTCGTCGTGTTCTACGCGGGTGACAACGATATCGCCGGCGGCAAGTCGCCCGAGCAAGTGCAGGAGGATTTTCGAGACTTTGCCAAAAAGTTTATGGACGAACTTCCTGAGGCCAAGCTCGTTTACATAGCCATTAAGCCAAGCGTCGCTCGATGGAAGCTCGCCGACAAGATGCGCGAGGCCAACAAACTGATCGCCGCCGATTGTGTGAACAATGATAAGTTGACATTTCTTGATGTGTGGCCTGTGATGCTGGACGAAGATGGACAACCGCGGAGGGACATCTTTCTGGGTGATGGTTTGCATATGAATGACACGGGCTACGCCGAGTGGGTTAAGTTGGTGGAACCGCTGATTCAATAAGAATGTCATCCCGAAGGAGGCTCGCCGACTGAGGGATCTGGGTTAAGCCCGCACACGGCTCCGTGTTCGTCTGAGGGGCGAACCGAGATTCCTCAGTCGCTTAGGCTCCATCGGAATGACAGGTTACATGTCTTCTACCCTGCCCCATTATGAACTGCTCGATTTCGGCGCTCAGCGCAAGCTCGAACGCTTTGGAAAGTGGATTCTCGATCGCCCCGCGCCGGGGGCAGAAAATCCCCCCAAGCATCGCGAACTCTGGAAGTCGGCCACAGCGCGTTACCAAGGGGATCGTGCGACCGAAGGTACCTGGACACCTGCGATCAAACGCTGGGAACACGCGGATGTTGAATTTCCCGTGCAGTTGGCAAATGCATTGAGTTTTCAGTTGTTGATCTCACCGCTCCCGTCGGGGCAGGTTGGCGTGTTTCCCGAGCAACTCGTGAATTGGGAATGGTTCAGCGCTAAGCCGCAAGCGGCAGGGTTGCGCGTGTTGAATCTGTTTGCTTATACGGGTGGGAGCACTCTCGCGGCGGCGGTTGGCGGGGCAGAAGTGACGCACGTCGATGCGGCCAAGAGTATGGTCACGCGGGCACGGGAAAACGCCACGGCGTCGGGACTGGCCGACGCGCCGATACGTTGGATTGTTGAGGACGCCCTCAAGTTCTGCGAGCGCGAAGTCAAGCGGGGCAATCATTACGAAGCCGTGATTCTTGATCCGCCCACTTACGGACACGGTCCCAAGGGGGAAGCCTGGTCGATCAAACGCGATTTGTTGCCGTTGTTGCAGTTGTGCGGCGAACTCACCGCCGGTCGATTGAAATTCGCGCTCTGCACCTGCCACACCCCCGGCATCGGCCCGGCGGAATTGAGCGCCTATTTGTCGGACGGCCTCTTCGGCCACTGTGGCCAACCCCCCCAAACCGGTACGCTGTATCTGGAAACCAGCGACGGCCGCAAACTAAAGAGCGGCACCTTCGCCCGCTGGCCAGGATAAATAAATTTACAGGAGGTCGCAGAGGAAGCAGAATATGTGTCATCCCGAGAGAGGCTCGCCGACCGAGGGATCTGGATTCATTGTCGCACGTGCATGACTACGTGCTCCGGCTGAAGCCAGATCCTTCGGGTCGTACAACTCCCCTCAGGATGGCATCTATTAGTAACTCTGCTCACTCTGCTTCCTCCTGTAAAATTCTTTAATGAACTCCCGTCAAGAAATCACCAGCCGACAGAATGTTCGCGTGAAAGACGCCGCGAAGTTGCGCGATGCGCGCTCCCGTGCCAAGCTACGGCGGTTCATCATCGACGGGGTTCGCGAAATCGGCCGGGCTCTGGACGCGGAGATCGAGTTTCTCGAGGTGTTTATCTGCCCGCCGCTTTGCGGTTCACTTGCTGCCAGGGCATTGTTGCCTCGCCTTGATGAAAGTGGAGCCGTCATTGCCGAGGTAACCCACGAGGTCTTTGAAAAACTTGCCTTCGGCGAGCGGAGCGATGGTGTTGTGGTGGTTGCGGCGACCCCGAAACGCGGAATCGAACAACTGCAATTGCCACCACAGCCGCTCGTGGCGGTAC
>JBGTEU010000844.1:0-2901 GCA_041747595.1 Bythopirellula sp. | reverse complement strand
CTCATCGGTGCCAAGAAAGAGTTGGTCTAGAACTACAGATTGCTTCCCAAGATCAACCCGCCACGGCGGGTTGATCTTTTTGACACAAATCCGCACAGGCGGTTTATATAGCAAGATAGGGGCTGTTGAATGAGTCAACTGCCGGGCGGCTGAGACTCCCGCTCCAGTCGTCCCTCCCCGCACAAGACCTCGCCACCGGAAACGGTGGCGAGGTTTTTTTGTTGGTGGAGTGAACTACGTCGCGAGAGTAGAATGGATTGCCCCGCCGCTTGCGGCTTAGCGGGGTGGAAGTTCGCAATCTCGCTAAGCCGCAAGCGGCAGTTGTCATGAACGAACTCACCCACTTCGACGAACAAGGGGCCAGCCGGATGGTCGACGTCGGCGAGAAGCCGGTGACCCATCGCGTGGCGAAGGCGAGTGGCCTTGTGCGGATGAAGCCTGCCACACGGCAGCTCATCATGGATCGCCAACTCGCCAAGGGGGACGTGCTGGAAGTCGCCCGACTCGCGGGGATCATGGCGGCAAAGCGGACCGGGGAGTTAATACCCCTCTGCCATCCGCTACCACTGGAGGCGGTGCGAATTATCTTCTCGGATTATGAAGCAGATGCCCTGCGAATTGAGGCGACCGTGGAAGTCACCGCCAAGACGGGGGTCGAGATGGAAGCCCTCACCGCCGTGAGCGTCGCGGCACTCACCGTGTACGACATGTGCAAGTCGGTCGACCGTGAGATGCGAATCGAGAAGATTCAACTCGAAGAAAAAAGCGGCGGGCGGAGCGGGCGGTTTGTGCGCGGGTGATACGCGCGACACGTAACCTACCGGACTGTAGTCAGCGGTTCGACGCGATTCACGTGCATGTTGCCGATGAGATTAATTGCGCCGTCGATCATAATTGCGGATGCGGTGCGCCCAATCATGATCGCCTCGGGGAACTTCACGTCATAGTGCGTACCGTTGGAAAGGTAAATACGCACCGGCACAAATTCATCGGCCTTAGCTTTGATCCAGTTTTTCAGGTCGTTTTCGCTCATAAGATATTGCTCCAGATTGCGGCCAATATCTCTTCAAGTATACCAGCCGACAAACACAAAGTGAACACTTCTCTTCCCCGGTGAGGCGTTGCTCGCCGGCTATTGCCTTGAAATCGAGGCGGTATAATGGCGACTTCTTGTCATCTACTGGGAGGCTCGCCATGTACGCGTCTTGTCGATCGTTGTTGGCTCTTGTCGTTCTGATGTTGCTGGCCGTGGGGTCTGCCCGTGCGGCGGATTTGCCGACCTCGACTCCTGAAAAGGAAGGCATGTCCGCGAAGAAGCTCGAGCAGGTTGGCAAAATCATGAACGGCTTCATCAGCGATCACAAAATTGCTGGGGGAATCGTGCTCGTCGCCAAGAATGGCAAGCTGGTTTTCCACGAGCCCTACGGCGTCATGGACTTGGAATCGAAAAAGCCGATCGAACGCGACACGATCTTTCGCATTTACTCCATGAGCAAGGCGATCACGTCTGCGGCGGCGCTGATCCTCCACGACGAAGGCAAACTCGACCTCAAAGCGCCGGTGTCGAAATATTTGCCGGAGTTGTCCAATCTGAAGGTCCTCGACGGTGAGAAAGAAGTCGTGGCAGGGCGCGAGATGACCGTCGAGCAGTTGTTCCTGCACACGTCGGGCATCACCTACGGCAATCCAGGGGGGAATTCCACCGAAAAGATGTACGAAGTGGTCGAGGTGCTGGACATGCAGTCGGACCTCGCGCTCATGACCAAGAAAATGGGGCAGATTCCTTTGGCCTTTGAACCCGGCACCGACTGGCAGTATGGAGCGGGCATTGACGTGCTGGGCCGGGTCGTGGAGGTGGTTTCAGGGATGCCTCTGGATGAGTTTTTCACCAAGCGTATCTTCGAACCGCTGGGGATGACCGACACGGCCTTCTACGTGCCGGCGGATAAGCAAGACCGCTTCGCAACGAACTACTATTCGGACGGCAAGGGGCGGATGATTGTTCGCGATGATCCCACGAAAAGTCGGTATCTGCTCAAACCCGGGCTGCTCTCCGGCGGGGGCGGATTGGTGGGAACGGCGTCGGATTATATGCGATTCCTGTTGATGATCGCCGGAGACGGCGAATTCAACGGCCAGCGCATTCTGTCGAAGGAATCGGTGAACCTCATGCGGACCGACCAATTGCCCAAGATGGCCGGTTGGGTGAAGTTCGGCGAGGAAGAGCGAACCGGCGTGGGTTACGGCCTCGGTTTTTCGGTAACCGTCGAACCTCACAAAGCGAACCCGCACGCGCGCGAAGATGAATACGGCTGGGGCGGCGCAGCAAGCACGCACTATTGGCTGTCGCCGCACGACGATTTGGTGGTGGTGACGATGGAGCAGCGCATGCCGTACTCGTCGGAAACGGAAGTGGCGCTCAAGCCGGTGATTTATGAGGCGGTGGAGGAGTGAATAGGAGAGAGCAGAGAAATATTGTGAACCGCTAATTGACGCTGATGATCGCCAATAAATTGTAGGCCGGAACGAGTAGTACGAGTTCTGGCATTGAAGCTGTACAAAGTGACAAAAAAACATGGAGGAGAATACCAAAGACCAAATCGGTTTGGCCGAAGCACTGGCTGTTGCGAGAGGTAGCGAGACTCCAGTCACCGGCGGCGGTGACGCGAAACTGCTTGCTTTCTTTCTCCACGAAGGCGAGTGCAGTGCTGTGATCTCGGAGTCGACAATTTCTGTTTGGTACTCTTGGCGACCACAGTCGTTACCTTCGCGTTACTTTGTACGATTAGCCCCTGGGCTTATTGGTCGCCTTATGCAATTAGGTGGAGTAAAGAATATTGCTCGTGAAGCAGCCTTTTCAGTCGGGCCTGGAAATGTCAGCGTAGGGCAATATCCTGTTGA
>JBGTEU010000843.1:0-3181 GCA_041747595.1 Bythopirellula sp. | reverse complement strand
GCACGATTCGCTCAAACTTGTTGGAGGCCCTTTTCATGCCGCTGTTCCGTTTTGCCTTGTGCCTGCCGTTCTTTTTCCTTGGCTCGTGTCCGATCGATGCCGCCGAAACGAAGGGCAAGCTCTCGCTCACCCAGGAAAGCGACGGCATTACCGTCAACATCGATGGTAAGTTGTTTACTCGCTATCTAGTAAAATCGGGTCCGCGGCCTGTGTTATGGCCCGTGATCGGGCCAACCGGCGAGCCCATGACGCGGGCTTATCCCATCGGCTCGGGACCCGTGGATGAAGACCGCGATCACGTTCATCACCGTTCCGTTTGGCTTGGTTACGAAGGGGTCAACGAAGTTGATTTCTGGATTGAGCCCAAGTCAGGCGAAAAAACCTTTCCTACGGGAGAACAACGACACCGCGAGTTCGTTCGCACGGACTGTGACGGCGAGACAGCGACAATCATCACCAAGAATGATTGGCTGGATCCTGATGGAAAGAAAGTTTGCGAGGACGAACGTACCTGGCAATTTGGCACCGACGGCGACCAGCGCTGGCTTGATTGTCGATTTGTGTTGACGGCGAGTGAAGGGGAATTGCGTCTCGCCGACAGCAAAGAGGGTTTTTTTGCCGTACGAGTGGCACACAGCATGAATGTCGACAGCAAACTGGGAGGCCGCATCGTCAACAGTCGGGGACTCACCGACGGAGCCGCCTGGGCTCAGCCGGCCGAGTGGGTCGACTATCAAGGCCCCGTGGCGGATGAGAAAGTCGGCATCGCCGTTTTCACCCATCCCGAGAGTTTGAATTATCCCGCGGCCTGGCACGTGCGGACCTACGGGCTGTTTGCCGGCAATCCGCTGGCGAAGATCGCCTTCATCGATGACGCTCCCGACGTGCGCGAGCGTCCCCTACGCATGACACTCGCCCCGGGTGAGTCGCTTCTGCTGCACTACCGCATCGTCTTGCATCGCGGAGATGAGAAAGACGCCAAGATTGCCGAGAAATATGCGAACTACATCAAGAAGTGAGTTTATCAACTCGTCGACTCGAGAGGACTGCAAGGAAACTCAAGATTGCAAGGCCCATTGAGGTGGGTTCCGGTAGGCCATAGGTCGCGCTCAAGGGCGGCGTGCTCGAGCCGAAACTTCGTTGCCAAATAAGAAAGTCTCCTCCGTTGACTCGTCCATCTCCATTACCGTCGGCCTCCGCCTTAGTTGTAGAACCATAATCGGCCTTCCAGATTGCTAGGTCTGCCTGGTTCACGTTCCCATCGAAATTATAATCACCAGCAGGCAGATTGAGCACGCTTACATTCATATTGACGACATTATCACCGTCGACGGGTACGAACCCCTGATAGTCCGCGCTAGTGTAGTTTCGCATTGGCCCTTCGTTCCATGGGCTTTGAAATGCAAACCTTGGCAGCCCGGCGATTTGATCGATCACTGTCATGCCAGTGCCGACGACACGGCCAAACACCGTGAAACCCTCGTTTTGACTGTCCAAATTCGCGGAATTATTGCCCAAATTAAAGAACCACTCGCGCGTAGCGCTGTTTGGATTGTTACCCAACTTGGCAAATGCGATCGTACCGCGTAGATTCGAAATGCCTGGCTCATTGAGTACGGCCGCTTGCTGCGGAACTTCGGGATACTGGTTTGGTTCCACCTTCGCCGTGCCGTCGAAGCGGTAACGGCCACCTTGGATTATGAAATTCGCGACCGAGCGGTGAATCAGCACATTCTGGTAGTCGCCGCGGTTTACGTAGCCCAAGAAGTTGGCCGCACTCAGAGGCTTCGCCTGGTCGTAGATCCGCACATCCACATTGCCAAACGATGTCTGAAAACGAACGATCGTAGCGGCAGCAGGCGACGAGCTGAATGCGCAAGCAAAGAGAAGGACAATGCGCAAACATCGAAACAACTTGTAGCCAAACTGGTGGCGCATAACTAGATCTCTGTTTCCTCGATGCTACCGGCGAAAGAATCAGGCCAGCAGCGTGCCCCTGTAGTCCTTCATGTTAATCGCTGCGCACAAATCGGTCTATTTTTTAGAGGCCGTTTTTTGGCTTTCTTGTAACGCCAACCAAGACGAGCAGCTCGCAAAAACTACCTTTTTAACCGCAATTTCAAATAATTTTCGCCCTCTGCCAGCCTTGGTGCGTCCACTTGCAATCGGTAGAATCGGTGAATTAGGAATTTGCCGACCGTGACATTCGTGCGTCTACCGGTCAGGGGTTCCGTCACACCCGAACAACTTATCTCGCGCTCCGCGATACCCAAAGCTAAAGGTTTACAAGTCAATATGGCCGCGTTTCCCGAAATCAGCCGCATTCCGTTTGAAGGTCCCGACAGCAAGAACCCCCTGGCCTTCCGCTATTACAACGCCGACGAAAAGATCGAAGGCCGCACAATGCGCGATCACTTGCGGTTTAGCGTTGTTTACTGGCACACCTTCCGCGGGACGGGAAGCGACCCCTTCGGTCCCGGCACCGCGGTCCGCCCCTGGGAAGATGGCAGCGACTCGGTGGAGAATGCCAAGAACCGCGCCCGAGTGGCTTTTGAATTTATTGAGAAGCTGGGCGCCCCGTTTTACGCCTTCCACGACCGCGACGTCGCCCCCGAGGGCAAGTCGCTTGCCGAAACCAACAAGAATCTGGATGCCGTCGTCACTGTTCTCAAGGAAGAACAACAGCGGACCGGCATAAAACTCTTGTGGGGCACGGCCAACATGTTCAGCAATCCGCGGTTCATGCACGGCGCCGCCACGAGCCCCAACAGCGAGGTATTTGTCTACGCCGCTGCCCAGGTGAAGAAGGCGCTCGAAGTGACCCACGAGCTGGGGGGAGCCGGCTACACATTCTGGGGTGGCCGCGAGGGCTACCAGAACTTGTGGAACACCAATATGCAGCGCGAGCTCGATCATCTGGCTCGCTTTCTCCACATGGCCGTGGATTACGCGAAGCAGATCGGCTTTAAGGGCCAGTTTTACATCGAGCCCAAGCCCAAGGAACCGACCAAGCATCAATACGACAGCGACGCGGCTGCCTGCCTCAATTTCCTTCGGCAATACGATTTGCTCGACCATCTGAAGCTCAACCTCGAAACCAACCACGCGACGCTCGCTGGGCATACCATGCACCACGAGTTGGAAGTCGCCGGTTCGGCGGGGGCACTCGGTTCGATTGACG
>JBGTEU010000842.1:0-9388 GCA_041747595.1 Bythopirellula sp. | reverse complement strand
CACGGCGTGGGCCCCATGCGGAAATATTCGATGGGGGCATGCCTGTTGGACCTGGAGGACCCGTCGCGCGTCATTGGGCGACTTCGAGAACCGTTGCTGGCGCCCAATGAGAACGAGCGCGAGGGGTATGTTCCCAACGTCGTATATAGCTGCGGCAGCGTCGTCCACAACGGCGATCTGATCCTTCCCTACGCGATGTCGGATTACGCGAGCACCTTTGCCACCGTGCCACTCGACGATCTCCTGCGACAAATCAAAAGGGAATAAGTCGCAGAACGCCACAACCCGCACGGGGTTGCCACAACCCGCGCAGGGTTTAGGCCAAAAGAGTCAAGTCAACTTGCCAGGCTAGTGCTGGGATTCAATGCGTGTCATGCCTTTAATTACAGCATGGGCCGACAAACGGCATGGCGACGTTTGCCACAACGCGTGCCCTAAGTCGATTCTTGGAAACGATTTGCGAAGAGTGCTTAAATGGGTATTCACGGTGGGAATGGGGATTGCCTTAAGGGGTACTCCGAACAGTTCTCCACTTCTCCTCCGAGCCGATGCAAAAATCCTACTCCCCCATTTGTTTTGTACTCGGTTTGCTCTTGGATGCGATTTCGCCCGCCCTGGTCGGTGCGTGTGATTCGCCTGCTTGCACTTGCGATAAGTTGCCCCCAATCGTTCTTTCAAGCCAGCGTGGGTGCTGGGTGGCGACAAGCGCGAACTTTCAAGTTTGCTCGTTGCGGAACTCAAATGAAGCGGAAAGCGTCGCCGAGCACTGCGAGAAGCTGCGAAGCTCGCTCGCAGCGGCATACGGTCTAAAGATCGAGCAGGCATCGTGGCATCCAAAATGCCAGATTTTTCTGCACGTCGATGCGAATAAGTATGGTGCCATCGTTGGTAAAGAATTTATGCAAACACTGGGTTCCTCGCTGGTGAAGCCCGAGACGGGCGAGGTTGCAAGTCGGCGCATTGATCTGCGAACGGATGTTCCGAATTACTTGCAAGAGGTTTTGCCGCATGAGTTAAGCCATGTTCTGATCGCCGATTTATTTCGCGCATGCGCTCCCCCGCTGTGGTATGACGAAGGATTAGCGCTACTGACCGATTCGCAGTCCAAACAAGCACTGCACCAGCGAAATCTGCGGACCGGAATGAAGCGAGGAAGGGAATTTACCCTGAGTGAATTATTGACGGCCACGGAATACCCTCCCGCAGATCGGGTGGGCGTCTTTTACGGTCAGTGCGCCTCACTCGCACGGTGTCTGTGCCGAGAGGGTTCACCGGAGAAAATCCACCAATTTGCGGAGCGAAGCAAGGAAATCGGCGTTAACCTTGCATTGAAAGAGTGTTATGGCATTGCTGGCCTGCCGGCGCTGGAACAAGCGTGGCGAAAAAGTATCAATCAACCGGTACGCCAACTCGTGGCACTTGATCTACCCGCTAAGAGTTCCGGTAGTTTCTCCCAGACGAGTTTCGCTGGAGAGTAAAGTGGCGCCAGATTCGCCCGAGTTTAGAATCGATCGCACACTCGTTTATGAAATCTGCTTCGCGTAGTGCATAGCGAAACCACTAAGCCTCAGCACACAGTGAGCAAAGTGTGATTTACCAGTGGAAGCCGCCACCGGTGGTGAAGCCAAAGAAGCCCAGGTTTCCTTCCTCGCTGGTGGCGTTACCGGCACCGTTCCAAATCTGGCCTTCAAAGGCACAGATCACGAATGGCTTAATGGCCCGTCTGCGATTGGGACTCGCCTGGCAGCGGATACCGATCTGAATTTCCGCGATGCTGAGCAAATCGTCTCGACTCGTGTTCCGCGTCGTATTGAAAGAATTCACCACGTCGAGATCTTCGCCGGCGTTCAAGCGACTTTCGCCATCACCGAACAACACCGAGCCCCGTGCCTTGCAGAAGGTGCTAATCTGATGCGTCCAAGGGCGGTAGGCGTCGATTGAAATCGTGGGCCCGATGCCCTCGATGGAATGTCGAAAATCAACTTGATCGCGAAGCACATTGCCGGTCTCGCGGACCTGAGCGAAGTAACGCTGCTCGGCATACGCATAGCGAACCCCGCCGCCCACCCCAATACTCCAACTGGAAAGGGATGCTTGCCTGGTAGCTTCCAAATCCAAGGTGTAGGCGTTGAGTTCGCTCGCTGCGTTGAACGTATCGGTGGCGATGTTCGAAGAAATATCGACGTCGCCGAAGGGAGGAAGAGCAATTTCGCCAAAGCCGTTAGCCGGGGGATTTGCACTCAAGTTGTCGGCGGAATGATCGAATTGCCACCACGTGGCTCGCAAGCCGATGCCGTCGCAACGTTGCCAGCCGATGAATACTCGGGGCGTGAGATGCATGTCGTAGTCAAAGTCAATTTCATTGAACGTTTCGAACAACGCTCCGTCGCTTGACATCACGGTGAAGGCTTGGTTGTTCTCGAATCGTGGTTTGACAATCGCCGCTTCAAAGCCGACATAAATGCTCTGGCCCGGAGAGTAAGTGACACCATCTCCACAGCCGGTACAAACGTCGCAGCAGCCCATGCTCTTCGGGCCGGAATCGGCCGGGTAGGAGTCGTAGTATGCCTCACCTTCGTAGGAGGCGGGCTCGACGAGGAAGTCGGGTTCTGATTTTTTTTGTTGTGCTTTTTTGGGCCCTGGCTTGCTTGTTTTACGGTCACTCTGTTCCGTGTAGCTTGGCTCAGAATCGCTTGGGACGGAATCGATGGGCTCCTGATGGACGGCCTTTTTGACTCGGGCCTTACCATCGGAGGGAGTCCAAGTGGCCAGCCGCCGCGTGCGAACTTCCGGTTCCATCTGCTGCGTGGTTGGATTGTAAACCATCCGCCGCGCAGGCTCGGCCAGCACGTCCTTGCTATCGCAGACAAGCAGCGCAACGGCAGCTAGCAGGCTCTTGCCAATGATCGAACAGGCCCGATTGCAATCCATTGCTTGGCCCCAAAAAACGAGAAAAGAGGATGAAAAGCGGGCGCATACGGCCATTCAAGCCGGGTGAATACACCCGCTGGTATCATCGGCAAACTGCGCAAAGAAATCCAATTAAACCGACTTTGCGGGCCAAATCGAGGGTTAAGCAAAACTGGCAAAAGCTTCAACCAGAACACCCTTGTCAAAAGCAGATTCCATCCACAAGTGCGGCAGGACCCTCGCGGCGCAATCATGGTCATCGTGAACTCTTACACAAATTGAATCGAAATCAATTGCGTATCAAGCGGCGAATTCGCGAATCGGCCAACGCCCACCCTAATCTGGATCGTGCCGACAAAATCCTCCGGCGGGGTGACCTGGAGTAAGCCGCTTGCACTCACGCTGAAGGTGTAATCGACGCTGCCGACTTTCTGCGCGGTAAAGAACACGGGGTCCCCTTCCACGTCGATTGCTTCGAGTTGCACTTGGGCGACGGTGTTGCGAGCAACGCTGACCGGCGCGATGTCCATTAAGAAGGGCGGGCTATCGCTGGTATCTTGCGCGACGGTCACTTGGAAGACCCGCTGGACGGTATTGCCATCTTGATCGGTCACGGTCACCGTGACGTTCACCGGGCCTGTCGTTCCCGGGGCGGCTTTCAGCATCACCACGGCATTTTCCTGAGCGTCAAAAATATCGATCCCTTCCATCACCACGACGGTCGTCGGCCGAGAGTTGCTGACAGGCACGTTGCTGATCGCATCGCGAACGGATTCTCCTTCCACGAGAATGCCGAAGATCGTGTGATTGAAATCGAGATGCCGTTGTGGTCCTTCGGTAATAAAGAACTGCGAATCGTTGGTGTCGTCGGTTGTTTTAGCCATCGACAGCAAGCCGGTGCGATTGTGCTGCAAATCGGGATGGTATTGATCGTCGAAATTGCCAAGCGCCGATCCGCCCGAGCCGGTTCCCGTGGGATCGCCTCCCTGAATCACAAAGTTATTGATGACCCGATGAAAAATGATGTCTTTGTAAAAATCGTTTTCCGCAAGTTCGATCATACGTTCGGTCGCGCGTGAGGCGCGATCTTCAAACAGCTCAAAGACCATGTCTCCGAAACCCGCGACACTGATTCGAGCCGAGCGATTGCCGCTTAACACTTCCGCGGTCACGCCGGCGTTGTTGGTCGTGACGGTGTAAGTCAGCGGACCACCTGCGGGGTCGAAACCATCGAGTGGCACGTGCAACGGCGAGCCAATCAGCAGCGTGGAATTGGCTATCGGAGCAAGAGAGAGCGCCGCGGCCGGGGCGACCTCAATTGTCGCGGTCGCCGTATTGCTTGTGGTGGTGCCGCTAAGCACGCTGACCGCAACACTCCGCGTGCCGGTGGGGGCCGTGGCGGTATTGTTGTAGCGTAACGTTCTCAACACTCGGGCATAGTTCTCGGCCGTATCAATACCGGTGATCGTGAGCAATCTGGTAGTGCTCGAATAGTTGGCAACGAGCGACGTATCGAGTGTATCGACCGAGAGCGACTCCATCGCGCCGTTGGGTGCCGCGGCGAGTTGGGCACGCGCTTCCGTAATATTCACGCCAGCGGGGGCGACGATTGTCAGATCGTCGTCCACGATGCTAACGGCACCTGCCCCCGTCACGAAGGTAGCCGATGTGTTATTTCCAGTTTCGTCGGTGCCATTCAAATCGATTGTTAACGTCGCTGCATCCGTGTCGAAGCGCTGGACATAAACCCCACGACGATCGGTGGCACCCCTGCCGGACCATACGATGATTGCGTCGTCGTTGTTGAGCGCAATAAATGGGAAATTCTGTGTTCCCGAGTTGGTTCCGCTCGTGTCCTGATTGACCGCAATGCTCAAGCCCTCGGCAGCTCCCGCGGCCGTGTAGGATCGGGCCTGCACTTCCCAGCCGGTGCCGTCGGCAACGCCGGTTGCCCAGGTCGATATCAGTTTTCCCTCCGCCGTGAAGGCCACGCTCACATTCTGCTGATGGCCAGCGGTGTTGTTGTTCATCACGAATTCGGCGCCGTCGGCAACCCCCGAGGAAGTAAAGCGGCGCCCGACAATCCCCCAGCCCGAACCATCTTGGGCAAAGCTTTGCCACGCCACGAGAAAGCCGCCCGTCGGATCAATGGCCACGTCGGGCGCGATTTGGCTGCCCGTTGTCGTGGTGTTGATGGCGAATTCTGTTCCCTGAGCCGTTCCCGCGGCGTTGTAACGCTGAGCGTAGATTCCCCAATCGCTGCCGTCTTGATTCTTGCTCGCCCACGCGGCCACCAAGTTTCCGGAGGCATCGAACGCGATGTCGGGCGATGCCTGGTCGCTAGCGGTTGTCGTATTGAGCCGTGTTTCGCTGCCGGCAGCCACTCCGGCGGCACTGTAGCGCCGCATGAAAACTCCCGAGGCGTCTCCCGTGCCGACGCCACTCCAGGCAATCGCGAACGAACCGTCGGCGGACATCGCAATTGTCGGCGAGATTTGATCGCCACCGGTTGTGGTGTTCACTAAAGTTTCAGTTCCGAGCGCGGTTCCATCAGCAGAGTAGCGCCGAAAGAAGATGCCGCTCTTGTCGCCCACGCCACGGCCGGCCCAAACCACGACGAAGTCACCGTCGCTGTCGACAGCCACCGCGGCCGAGTGCTGTTCCCCTTGGCGAGTGTTGTTCACTTGGAAAGCAGGCCCCAGAGCGTCACCCGCCGCGTTGTAGACTTTGGCAAAGACTCCCGCGTCGTCCATGCTTCCCTTGCCGGCAAAGACGACCACTTGATTCATGTTGCTGGCCGCCACCGCGACAGCAGAACCGGCCGTTGTCTGCTCTCGAACCACGAAATTGTTGACGAGGATTTCATCTCCGACGGCCGTAACCGCCATCATCTGTCGGGATTCCAAGGACTCGATGCTCAAACGACGCCTGGCCGAGCCAGCAGAGGGTGTTCTCGATGACTTGCGGCGAAAAGGTAGAGACATAGATCGACCAAAAGGATAAAGGGGAAAAGCTTCGCTCAAGAGAGTGAGCGATCGTTCCGCAGGTAGGAAATACAGATTCTTTAGTATGCTTAAAAAACCATTTTTGGGCAAACATTCCGAATTTCGCGGGTCCAGATGTCCAGGAGGGCATAGTTGCCTGGATTAGGCAAGGTCCGGCCGACGGACTTCCTGGCTATTGACACGGGATCGGTTGGCAACCATTCAGATCATATACCTAGGGGACATGCACACGTTCGTCTGAAGACCGAGCTACCTCCAGTGTAGTTAAGACACTAATGAGCCGATCCCGTCCCTCCCTCAAAGCAGGGACTCGAACCTTTTCGGTTCGAGGAGACTTTAACTAGTCGCGTCGCCAATTCAAATTCGGCACGGTTCGCATTCCGGGCGTAGCCTCGGCATGACGCATTCTCCCCCGGACCTGCCTTCGAATCGACAGTATGTTCATCGCATGAAGTAATTCCTCTAAGATTCAGAGTGTGCGACTGGACTTAATATATGCCTCGAACTCAGAGTGCATGCCTTGAACTCCAATCGCACGCGCAACAGGAAAGACCCCACGGCCAATCTGACTTAAAGGAATG
The DNA here is from genome assembly GCA_041747595.1 of Bythopirellula sp. GTDB lineage: Bacteria > Planctomycetota > Planctomycetia > Pirellulales > Lacipirellulaceae > Bythopirellula. Next base: position 2,892 of record JBGTEU010000842.1, on the reverse strand, counting down.
GGAGTCCTAGGCACTGTCATTTCATGGTCATTTGTGGTTCTCTAAAAAACACCTTAAGGGTCTTCAGCCCATATGAGCCAGTTCTGTTCTGCTGCGAACTCTGAATCGTTCGAAGCGATGCGTAAAAAACATGAGATGGAATGAATCTCTCGACGATCACGAGTCGATACTCCCGCATATGTTACTCAATCCGCACGGTCAGTGTCTCCGCTCAGGCTTCACTACGCCGCACAACCGGATGGGTCGGCCGGAATTCTGAGGCTAGAGATGACTCGATCAATTCTTCAGTTTCTTTTTGTCACTCTTATCAATGCAACCGTGGCGATGATCTCCCATGCACAAGACTGGGGAACTTCGCCGGGGAGCAGCTCGCCTTGGAGCGTCGCACCTGGCTCGTTCTACGGTCAAGTCGACGTGTTATTCTGGATGCAAGAGTCCCAATTCGATAACCAGCCAATCGTCAACGACCCGAACACGGGTGCGACGTACCTTGCCACGTCTGATCTCGATTCGAGCTTTGCTCCAGGAATCCGCGCGACGGTTGGCATGAGCCTGTGTTGCGGGCAGTTGCTCGAATTCTCGTATCTTGGCCTGTACCCAGGCAGTGAATCGGCCGTGGCCGTTAGACCTGGTCCGGATGCGTTTCTCACATTTCCCGGAAACCTCTTTGGCAATGCCTTTGTTGACTTCGACAGCGCGCGGGCGACACTAGGGTCCGCGTTCAATGGCCTGGAGGCGAACCTGCCAGGCTGTCGCGAATGCTGCGAACCCTGTTGTTGCGATCCCTGTTGCGAAGATTCATGCTGCGGCGACGCTTGTTGCTGCGGTGATAAAGTTAGCAATGAGTCACTTGAGTGGTTTGCCGGAGTCCGCTACATCAATTTCAATCAAGACCTCGATCTTGTCACTCAAAGGATGATTGCCGGGGGAACTGAGGAGGGCGTCTACAACGTTCGCACGGTCAATAATCTTTACGGCTTACAGGTTGGTGCAAGGGCGCGGAAGGAGCCGGACCGTTTCGGCTGGGAGGCGACGGGCAAGGTCGGCATCTTCGCCAACGATGCACGACAGGAGCAGACGGTCACCGACTTCCCCGATTTTGTGATTCGGCCGACCGTGTCGGCAAGTGACACCGTCGTTGCTTTTGTTGGCGAAACAAACCTCACGGCGCTCTATCGCTTGTCGGACGTCTGGAATCTGAGGGCAGGTTATTCAGCCGTCTGGATCACGGGTTTGGCACTTGCCCCCGATCAGCTTGATTTCAATTTCGCGATGTCGCCCAGCGGCGATCAGTTACACAGTGATGGGTGGATGTTGCTTCATGGATTGAATATAGGCCTGGAGGCGGGCTGGTAAGCCACGGGACAAATCGGGGACGCGCTCGCGTGGTTATGCGTTCTGAACGCTGCCACGCAAAGTCCTTGCCGAGGTGGACTTCGGTGAGGAGAAGACTATTCACCGCGGAAGGCGGAGGGGACGATGTTTTATTCGAAATTCTCGGGGCTGTTTGGAAGATCGAGCGCCCGCAAACGCACCCGTACTGCGCGGACCGCCAAACGGTTCTCCCGCTCGCTGGCATACATCCAATTAGAAGATCGCATGATGCTGGCCAGTCTTCTGGGCACGGCGGATGGCTTCGCCGTGCTGGCCGGAACGACGGTGACAAACACCGGGTCGTCAGTTATCACGGGAAATGTCGGTGTGAGTCCTGGAACCGCGGTCGTTGGATTTCCCCCAGGCGTAGTACCGGCACCTTCCACGATCCACGCGGGAAACGCGGTCGCGGCTCAGGCCCAGAGCGACCTTACCGTCGCGTACAACGATCTCGCAGGACGAGCCTCCAACTTCGACCTGACTGGCCAGGATCTTGGCGGGCTCACGCTTACGCCGGGAGTCTACACGTTTGCAACAACTGCCCAGTTGACGGGAATTCTGACTCTCGATGCCCAAGGCGTCCCCGATGCGGAATTTGTTTTTCAGATTGGCAGCACCCTCACGACAGCGAGCAGCTCATCGATCGTCTTAATCAACGGGAGTGACAGCTGCAATGTCTACTGGCAGGTCGGCAGCTCAGCCACACTCGGAACGGACAGCGATTTCGCAGGAAATATTCTCGCGCTCACCAGCGTCACTCTCAATACCGGCGCCGACATCCTCAACGGCAGAGCGCTGGCGCAAAATGGCGCCGTGACCCTCGACGACAACGAAATTTCCATCGATGGCTGCGGCAGCATCACTTGGGAGAAACGCGCCACTGACGAAGATCCGGTGCTGCTGGCCGGAGCGACATTCTCGATCAGCCCTAACCCGCAAACCGGCGTGGGAACGCTGATGGTGGTCGACGGCGGCGCGAACGACGCCGACGGACTGGCCAATGGCGTGCTGGAAGTCACCCACGTGCTGATGGGCACGTATATTATCACGGAAACCGCGGCTCCGCCCGGATACTTCATCGACGACGATCCTACCCGTTCGGTCACGGTCACTCCTGACAATTTTCATGCCGTGATCGGTGTGATGGGCGTGGACGATCCTGGCAACACAGATCAATCCGACTTCCACAACCGCCTCGCATTGGGCAGCATTGCCTGGGAAAAACGCGATCATCTCAATGCGCTACAGGGTGGGGCCACATTCACAATCAGCCCTAATCCCACGGGCGGCGTCGGCGACTTGACGATTGTCGATAATGGACCTAACGACGCAAACCCCGTCGCGGGGCAAATTCTGGTCAACGACGTCCCGGTCGGTTCGTACATTGTCACGGAGACGGTGGCTCCTGCCGGCTACGCTATCGACGACGATCCGACGCGGTCGGTCACGGTTAGCGCTGCCGACCTCGATGCCGTGATCGGCGTACAAGGCAGTGACCAACCTGGCAACACCGATGAG
>JBGTEU010000841.1:0-1965 GCA_041747595.1 Bythopirellula sp. | reverse complement strand
ATGGATCTCTACTTATTGTTGTCCGGTTCTGCGACCCTCGGTGCTCTTTTCGGTATGGTGTCGGATGGCCGTCGTGTCTCCAACAAAACCGCACAACCTAATGAAGAAATGCAAGCGGTGTTGGATGAGCTTGCCAACTTGAATCCCAAACCTCTGGAAACGCTTAAGCCGGACGAGGCTCGTCAACAACCTGGACCAACCGATGCCGTCAAATCGTTGCTCAAGAAGCGAGGTAAAAGTACGGAACCAGAAACCGTCGGTAACGTCAGCACGATACAAATTCCGGGACCCGCGGGCATAATCGAAGCACGCGTTTACATGCCGCGCGAAAGAACTCCCCTGCCGATCTTAGTATACTGGCACGGCGGCGGTTGGGTAATTGCCAACCTTGAGGCCTATGACGCCTCATGCCGTGCATTGTGCAACGCCGCCAATTGCATTGTGGTGTCATGCGAATATCGCCGTGCGCCCGAGTGCCCCTTCTCAGCGGCCATTGAAGATGCATTCGCGGCTTACCAATGGGTCGTGGATAATGCGCCAAATTTAGGAGGCGACCCGGATCAAATCGCGGTGGGCGGAGAAAGCGCAGGGGGAAATCTCGCGGCGGTTACGGCCCTGCAAGCCCGGGACTACGGCGTGCGCGCTCCCGTGCATCAAATGCTGATCTATCCCGTGACCGATTGCGATTTCGAGACCGAGTCGTACAAACAACATGCCGACGCCAATCCCTTGAACCGCGCGATGATGAAATGGTTCTGGGGACATTACCTTTACGGCACCGACTGTGCCGACAATCCTTATCTCACTCCCTTGCAAGCCGAGGATCTGAGCCACCTACCGCCGGCGACGATTATCACGGCAGACATCGACCCCCTGCGGAGTGACGGGGAAAAGTATGCCCAAAAACTTAAGGAGTCAGGCGTCGCCGTGAATTATGAAAACTTTACCGGTGTGACGCACGAATTCTTCGGAATGACGGCCGTACTGAAAGAAGCTCGCGATGCCGTGGCCATGGCAGCCCATGACTTGCAACAGGCGTTTCAAAAGGTTCGTTGCAATGTGGGTGGGTATTCTTATAGCCGCTAAAGGATTTTTTGCGCTCTAAACCACTGCGTCGAATTGTTGGCCTTTGCCAACCGCTTGGCTCATAGTGGCCGCCGCTTGCAATAACTCGTTGGCGGCTTGGCCTTGGGCTTTCACCGCCGCCTGTGATTTCGCCAACAATGCGTAGGCAATCTCTTGTTGCGTGGCGGCAGACTTCGCCTCAATCACCGAGCTGATCGCGTTATCCATGGTTTTACGGCAGATGACGACGAGTTTCTTATACAGTGCTTAGAGAATATCGGCTGCTGTAATGGTTGGGAAAAGAACCTCTCGATAAAAGCGGATAATTTGGGCACTTTCCGAGTGTTACAAAATGCGCAATCAGAACGATTCGCCTTCCGCAGCCCGCTCGGATAAAATTGCCTGTAACGCGGGCCCCTGACCTGCGAAGTTCCGCAGTCACCCCCGCGCAGCATGCCCGCCCATGAGGAGAACCCCCGCAACCAGCAAGGAACGTTTTGATACGTATCGCGCCGAGGTGTTTGCCGAGGAAGATTCGGCGAGCGGCAAGAAACGGCGCGATCGTTTGACTTGGGAGTTGGTTGTCAGCTTCTTCAAGCTTCTGCGCGGGCAGGGGAGATCGCTGTCGTTTGCGCTCTCCACGCTCACTGTCTCCACCATCCTGGCCTTGGTGCCCCCCGCGACGACTAAGATCGTGGTGGAAAATGTGCTCGGCGGCACGCCGCTTCCGGCGAGCTTTCCCGACTGGCTCCCGCGCGAGCCGTGGCCGTTGCTCATCCTGATCGTGGCAAGCGTGTTTGTCATTTCGCTCATTCGCCTCGCGCTGCACGTCTGGGGGCGATGGCATGCCACGCGCGTGACCAAGCTGCTACAACTCTCGATCCGCAAGAAAATATTTTC
>JBGTEU010000840.1:0-5243 GCA_041747595.1 Bythopirellula sp. | reverse complement strand
GGCAGCTACGCATGTTCTTGCGTCGCACGACCGTGTGGACCGCAATCTGCAGCACGGTCGCCATCGCAATCTTGCTTTTGTTTGCCCCGCAATTCTCGAATCTCGTATTCGGTACCGATGGCAGTGTTTCGAGTATTTATGCCATCGCAGCATGTCTGGCGGCGGTCATCTTGCACCACACCCTCACATCGCTGTTCACCGCGATGCGGCTGTTCCGCGTCGTGACGATTATGAATTTCATGCAGAGCCTGCTCTTTGCCGGTTTGACTTTGGCACTATTAACCACTCATGTGAGCGTGCTGAGCATCGTAGGCGGATATGGTTTTGCCTGCTTGATTGCCTCGATTTGGGCCATGTGGTGGGTGTGGCCCGGTCTGAAAGCGGAAGAACAATCCGCTTCGCACATACCGCACTTGTCTTTCTGGACGCGGCTGCTGCGTTTCGCATTGTTCGTGTGGATTACGAATCTGCTTTCGCATTTGTTTGCGATTGTCGATCGAGCCATGATCTTACACTTCAGCGGCCTGGACTCTGCCATCGCTTTGGAACAAGTGGGTCACTATCACAGCAGTCGCATTGTGCCACTATTGTTGGTGGGGTTTGCGGATTTGCTGAGCGGTCTTATCATGCCCCACTTGAGTCACGACTGGGAACTGGGACATCGCAAACAAGTCGGACGCCAGCTGAATCTCGCCGTGAAATTGTCGGGGCTGGGAATGCACGCCGTCGGGTTGTGCGTTTTGCTATTCGCGCCCTTTATGTTTGGCGTAGTCTTACAAGGCCGCTACAACGACGGGCTGGCCGTGTTGCCCTGGACACTGGCGGGGTGTGTGATCTCAGGAATCTACGTGGTCGCACAGAATTATTTGTGGTGCGCCGAGCATCCGCGCTTGGCCGCTTTCCCCTTGGCTGTTGGCCTGCTTACAAATGTTATCCTGAACCTATTTTTTATTCCTTGGTGGGGCTTGCACGGTGCCGTACTGGCCACGGGAATCTCCACCGTCGTCTGTTTGACAATCATTTTGCTCTTGAGTTATCGACATGGAATGACGCTTGACACGGGGACTTGGCTCACCTGCGCCCTGCCAATTGCCCTGGGCTTTGGCATACTTGCCTCAACAATCGCCCTGGGAATCGTAATCGTCCTAGCGGTCGGTTCGAATAAAATTTTCGACGCGGAGGAACGTCAACAGATGCACAAACTCTCTGCGCTGAGTTTCACCAAATTTAAATCCTTTCTGCCCAAATACGCCCGAGTGGCACCATTCAATGATTTACCATGATATCTACAAAAAATAATCCCCCACTGCGCGTGATGTTCTTGGTGACGAGTATGCCCGTCGGTGGCGCGGAGACGCTGCTCTTAAACTTGGTACGCTGCATGAATCGGCAGAAATTCGCGCCGGAGATCGTTTGTTTGAAAGAACGTGGCCCGCTGGGTGACGAATTGGCGGGCGAGATTCCGGTGCATTACGGGATGATCTCGCATAAATTCGACTTGCTCGTTCTCTGGCGACTTTGGCGACTCATGCGCAAACGTGAAATTGATGCCGTCATCACGGTAGGCGCCGGCGACAAAATGTTTTGGGGGCGTCTCGCCGCCAAGTTGGCCGGGGTACGCGTGATCGTCTCCGCGCTGCACAGCACGGGATGGCCCGATTCGGTGGGGAGACTCAATCGCCTGCTGACCCCAATCACCGATGCCTTTATCGGGGTTGCCGATGCACACGGCAAACATTTGATTGAGATCGAGCATTTCCCCGGCGATAAAGTTCACATTATTTATAATGGCGTCGATACCACGCGTTTCTGTCCGGGCGATAAGCGATCCGCCCGTGAAGAAATCGGCTTGCCCAGCGATGCCAAAGTCATCGCCATCCTTGCCGCCTTGCGTCCGGAAAAGAATCATGAAATGTTTCTGTCAGGTGCGGCGAAAATACTTGCTCAAGCACCGAATGCGAGATTCCTGGTGATTGGCGACGGGCCGTCGCGAAGCAATCTGCAACAACTGGCCGAACAGTTGGGCGTTGGAGGAGTGACGCAATTTCTCGGTTCGCGTCACGACGTTGAACGAGTATTGCAGGCAGTCGACGTGTTGGCTCTCACCTCGCATAACGAAGCGAGCCCCGTGTCGATTCTTGAAGGATTGAGTTGCGGCGTTCCCTCGGTGGCGGCGAATGTGGGTTCGGTCAGCGAAACGGTGATCGACAACGTTACCGGGAAATTATTTCCCTCCGGAGACGAAGCAAGTTATGTCCGGTCCGTGCTCGAATTGCTCCGCGACGAACCCCTTCGCATGCGACTGGGTGCGGCGGGGCGGCGGCAGGTGATCGAACGGCGGTCGCTGAAGTCGATGGTCTGCGGATATGAGATTTTGCTTGAGCGTCTCTCTGCAACAAAAGCCAATAAAGCTGTAAATCTTCTGAAAAAATCCGCTCAGCCAAAAGCGTCCATGGGTATTCGTTAGGGCGTTTGGTCATTATGCTCTCTTCCGTCAGGCAGGACGGCTAGATAGGATAGAGGGTTTGGGAAGTCCTCTGCATGATTACTGAGACCCTGCTAACTTTGACCGCTCGCATTATAAGCGGCGTGAGCGTCCGATGGGTCGATTCGCAGCCCGATACTTGCCAGCGGGTCTATTTCGCCAATCACACAAGTCATTTGGACGTGGTCTTAGTCTGGTCGGCGTTGCCCGCTGACGTGCGGCATCTCACGCGGCCTATTGCCGCCAAAGACTATTGGGACCGCGGTTACGTACGGCCGTATCTGGCAAAAGTTTTTAATGCGATGCTGATCGACCGCACCGAGATCAAAGTTCATCAAAGTCCGGTCGATCTGATGCTCCGCGAGATTGGCAACACTCATTCGTTGATCTTGTTCCCCGAAGGGGGCCGTAGTCCCGGCGAAGAGATCGGCGAGTTTAAGAGTGGACTCTACTATCTCGCCAAGAAGCGGCCCGATTTGGAATTGATCCCCGTACACATCAACAATATGAATCGCATCTTGCCACGTGGAGAATTTTTGCCGGTACCACTATTATCATCACTGACCTTTGGGCCGCCAATTTGGCTGGAAGCGGGCGAGCCGAAGGTCGATTTTCTCACCAGGGCACGATTAGCCGTGCTCAATCTCAAGGACAGTTAACCATGCAAAACTTGGGACTCTTTGTCATGGTGGTTCTGCTCTTGATCGGGGCGACATTCGGCGGCCAATGGCTCAAACGCCAATCCACTCTGCGACTCGATCCGAAAGCCGTTGATTCCTTTAATAGTCGCGTTCAAGCCTGGTGGTTCTTTTCAATTGTTCTAGGCTTGGCGTTTTTTCATCCGATCGTGACCGTAATCCTTTTCGGCATGCTGTCCTTTTGGGCACTGCGCGAATACATCACTCTCACGCCGACAACCCTCGGGGATCATCGCGCCCTCTTTTGGGTGTTTTTCTTTTTTACTCCCATGCAGTTTATTCTCGTGGGTCTCAATCTGTATGGCTTTTATAGTATTTTGATTCCCGTCTATGCCTTCCTGTTCATCGCCGCACGCGTGGCAGTTTCGGGAGACTACCAACGATTTCTGGAGCGTGTCGCCAAAATTCAATTTGGGCTGTTGGTATGCGTCTATTGCTTGAGCTTTGCCCCCGCGTTGTTGTTTTTGAAATCGGAACAACTTGAAGCAGACAGTTTGGCAAATGCCCGACTCTTATTTTTCTTTGTGACGATGGTGCTGTTTTCGGAGCTCGCGCAGTTTCTTTGCAGCCGATTGTTCGGTAAACACACGATTGCCGAGCCGATCGACGAGACCCGAACGTGGGAAGGGTTACTTGGCGGGGCCGGCGCGACCGCCATACTTGGCATGCTTTTGTACTGGGCCACGCCTTTTCAATACTTTTGGCAAGTAATAATCATGTCGATCTTGATCGCCCTGATGGCCTCGGCGGGAGCACTGACGATGGCCGCCATTAAGCGCGACCGCGGCGAAGTCCGTTCCGGTACGCTCATCGAAGGACACGGCGGAGTGTTGAGCCGGATCGATGCCATTTGCTTTGCGGCACCTGTGTTCTATCACGTCACGCGCTACTTCTTCGGCGCCGCCGGCGAATAGTGCCCTTACTTGGGTAGGTTGACGATTTGACCGTCGGCCATGGCGGAAAGAGCTTCAAGCACGGTTTTATCTGTGTTCTCGTCGAGAAAATGTACTGAGCCATCGGCAAACAACATGTTGGCCCCACTGCCATGGTGGCTACCAGCAGAGGCGAAAGATCGCAATTGGGACGGATTAGGGTTTTCAATCACACCCGGCCAATCGTGAACATTGATCTGATTGCGTCCTACGTCGATACCCACCATCACCCAACCTCGGTAAGCCCAGGCACTCGTGAAGCCATTGTAGATATTTCTCATGGTCTCAGCCATTGCGATCGTGTTCGATAAGCCGTCGGTAACATCCTTATCGCGAAACTCTATGTTTTCGCCGAATAGACGCCATTCAACTTCCGGTTGTCTTTGCCAATATTTACACTCGTAGTTCAATGCTGTGCTAAAGTCGTAATTTGTCTTCGCTCCTCCGATCCCGGGACTGGCAGAATACATACCGTTTGCCGGTAGCATTACTTCTCCTGTATCCGAGGGACAGTGAAACGTGGAAATGATCTCTGTGGAAAGTTTCGCATTGCCGCTTGCAAACGCATCTCCAATAAGAACCCCGCGACTTGATGTGGGAGCACAGCAACCATTATTACCGGCCAAGATATTCGCCGCAGGATGGCTTTGATCGAATTGATCGTAGATCTCCTGTTGCTCTAAATAGGGCAGAAGGAAAACCAATCCATTCCAGTTACGAATCTGAAGTGACCCCGCGATATCTGGATACCGGCACCAACCGTAGTCCGCTCCTGCGAATGGAAAATTGTTTCTGACCGCGTGATAATTCTGCAACGCGACTCCTATCTGCTTCATGTTGTTGATGCAATGCGCACGTCGTGCGGCCTCGCGTGCCGCTTGAATTGCCGGCAGTAACAGGGCAACCAAGACACCGATGATGGCAATGACCACCAAGAGTTCCACCAGGGTGAAACCCATGGCCTGCGTCGATGATCGGCGGATGGAGTTTTTCAAGGCAAAACCACAATGATTGAGGGCGAAGTACGCCTCAAGAATAGCTTGCCCAAACCTCCCAGTCTAATTAATTCGTAAATTCTGCCCGCACTTTTTCCGCCGCCATGTGATTGCCCATGCCGAGACACACAAT
>JBGTEU010000839.1:0-9336 GCA_041747595.1 Bythopirellula sp. | reverse complement strand
CAAACTGAAGTCGGTAACCGGCAGCAATGAATTCAGCATGTTGGGTTGGTGTCTGGGGGCGCTGATTAGCACCCTGTATGCGAGCTTGCGTCCCGACGACGGCTTAAAGAATTTGGTGTTGCTCACGGCACCGCTTGATTTCTCCAACAAAGATGCGGGGGGATTTACTCGGTGGGTTAATCATCCGGCATTCGATCCCGATAGGATCGTCGAGGCATTTGGCAATGTCCCTGGAGAGATGATCGACGCCGGCGCGAAGATGCTTAAGCCGGTGGAGAACTACGTGAGCAACTACGTGAATCTGTGGGAAAATATTGACGACGCTAGTCGTGTCGAGGCGTGGCATGCCATGAACACGTGGGTACGCGATATCATTCCCATGTCCGGTGCCGGCTATCGACAGTTGATCACGGAGTTTTACAAGGAAAATCGCTTGATCGAAGGGACACTCGAAATCCGTGGTGAGCATGTTGATCTCGGCAAACTTAAGGCGAATCTCTTTAATGTGATTGCCGAGGCCGATCACATTACTCCTCCCTGTCAATCAGAAGGGGTGATGGATTTGGTCGGCAGTCAAGACAAGGAAGTATTTCGTGTTCGGGGAGGTCATATAGGAATTATGGCTGGTCGTGGGGCCGAGAAATCGACGTGGCCTCATATTGATAATTGGTTGGCGGCACGTTCTGATTGACAGCCCAGTATTTCCATAGGCGGATTAGAAGAAATGCCGGCTGAATGAGAAGCGCGCAACGCAACGCCACCATTGCATCGAGCCGGTCTGAAAAGCCTTAATGGAACGCTATCGTGAACTGGGAATCGTTTATTGACGAGGAATCTCTCGCTCAGCTGCTGCCGGCAGAATATTCTCGCTTTGCGCTCCCCTTCAAACAAAGCCTGGAAGTCTTCTTAAGTCGCCTGCCAGCCAACGCTCAAGAACGGATTTTAGCAGAGCAGATTAACCTCCCCGCTGGAGTCTCGCTCTCTCAACGGCTGGGCCGTTTGGCTCATAGTTGCCCGGTCCTGCACAAACTCGGACAAATCCTGTCCCGCGACCAGCGTTTGGCCCCTCAGTTGCGATTGGAACTCAACAAGCTCGAATCAACGCCATCGACGGTCTCTCAGGATGTGATTGAGTCCCTCTTGGTGAAGGAACTGGGTCGGCTCGAATTAAAAGCCCTTGAGCTACTTCCTCCAGCGATCGCCGAAGCGAGCGTTGCAGTCGTCATTCCTTACAGAGACAAGAGTCGACCCGCCCAACCGGAAGGGGTTTTTAAGATTCTGAAACCGGGAATCGAAGAACGCCTGAATATTGAGTTGGAAATCCTGTCGCAAGTTGGTGAGTATCTCGATAATTGCTTGAACGAATTGGGGATCCCGCAACTCAATTATCAAGACACGTTTGAGCAAGTGCATAGTAAGTTGCGTTGGGAACTACGGCTCGACGAGGAACAACGGCACTTGGGCCTTGCGGCCAAATTTTACTCGGACCAGCCTAGAATTCAGATCCCGACTCTGTTCGAGCACTGTACTCGGCGAGTTATTGCCATGGAGCGGGTTTTCGGGGAGAAGATTACCGATCATCGATTTGAACTCTCCACCGAAAAACACTGGCTCGCAGAGTTGGCAGGACGGGCTTTGATAGTTCGGCCGATCTTGTGCCCGGATGACCAGGCCCTGTTTCATTGCGATCCCCATGCCGGTAATTTATTCAGCACGCGCGATGGGCGATTAGCAATTCTCGATTGGAGCCTGGCCGGTTTTTTGGGTGTGCGGGAGCGGACTGCGCTCGTGCAAATTATGATCGCTGCAATGAGCATGAGACCTGATAGGATGGTGGCGATTATTTTGGAACTCGACGTTCGGAAGCAATGCAATACCACGGCTCTCAGAGCCTGCGTGGCTCGTTGGCTGCGAAAGATTCGGCATGGGGGATTGCCGGGCCTCTCGTGGCTTGTGGGATTCCTGGACGAGGCCGTGCAATCGGCTCGGCTGAGTATGCCAGCCGATTTGTTGATGTTTCGCAAGTCGTTGTTGACATTGTCGGGAGTTATTAGTGAGATCGGTGCCTGGAGTTTTAACCTCGATCGGCTTCTAATGTATGAGTTCCTGCGCAGCTACCTGCTGGAATGGCCGATTCGGTGGTTTTCAGACCCGAGTTCTCGCTCCTTTGCAACGAGACTTTCTAACTTGGATATTACGGAAGTGGCGGTGAGCTCTCCCATGATTGTTGGACGTTATTGGCAGGCCTTGTGGCGAGACGGCATGGATTTGCTCTCTGCCGCAAAGGTGTCCCAAAGATTTTCGTAGTCAATTATTCAAAATACCTTAAGGTGATGAGATGACTCCTGTTAAAGCGATAAATCATATAGGAATCGCCGTGAAGAGTATCGAGGATCAACGCCCCTACTACGAACAAACGTTGGGTGCCCAGTTCGAAGGGTGTGAAGAAGTAGAGAGCCAGAAAGTCCGTGTCGCGTTTTTCAAAGTTAACGATGTTCGGCTAGAATTATTGGAACCTACGGATTCCTCCAGCGCGGTTGCCAAGTTTCTGGAGAATCGTGGCGAAGGTTTGCATCATCTCGCCTTCACCGTGGAGAATCTTGAAGAGCGTATTGCCGAACTACAAGAGGCAGGCCTGAGGATGATCGACCAGACGCCGCGGCCTGGTGCCCACCATATGAAAATTGCTTTTATCCATCCCAAGAGTACGCATGGTGTACTCACCGAGCTGTGCCAAACGCCCCATGAGACGCCGCTAAGTTAAAGGAGCTTTGCGAAGTCGAGCGACGCACATATTACGGACAAGAAGACCGAATTTCAGAAAGCGTTTTGTTTATGTCAGTTGAAGTTCCGTTCCCCAGGATGACGGCCGAAGAGGCCGCCGAAATCATTCAGAATGGCGCGCTCGTAGCCTTTAGTGGTTTCACGCCGGCGGGATCTGCCAAAGACGTGCCGCTGGCCCTTGCCAAACGGGCACGTGCATTGCATGACGCGGGGGAACCCTTTCAAATTCGAGTTCTCACGGGGGCATCGACCGGGCCAAGCCTCGACGATGCCTTGGCGGAGGCGGATGCGATTAGTTGGCGGGCACCCTATCAGGCGTCGTTGCCCCTCCGACAGCGTATCAACGATGGCCGTGTTGACTTTGTCGACATGCACCTTTCGCACGTGCCGCAATCGGTGCTGTTCGGATTCTTTGGAAAAATCGATGTCGCGGTCATTGAAGCGACGCGGGTTACTTCCGACGGCCGCGTCTATTTGACCTCGTCGATTGGCGCGTCTCCGTCCTTTCTACATGCGGCGGAAAAAGTCATCATCGAATTGAATCATTATGTCCCTGGCCAGATCAGTGATATGGCGGACATCGTTCTTCCGAAGGCGCCTCCCCATCGACCCGCGTTGGACCTCGATTACCCACTGCAACGCATTGGCAAGACATTTGCTCGCGTTGATCCCGAGAAGATCGTGGGAGTTGTCGAAACAAACAAACCTGATGACGAGATTAAATTCACGCCCCCCAACTATTTCAGCAACACGATCGCTCGACATGTCGTGCATTTTCTTTTGGAAGAAATGGCCAACAAGCGGCTGCCGGAGGAAATGTTGCCTTTGCAGGTCGGGGTGGGAAACATTGCCAACTCCGTGCTGGCCGGACTTGGTGAGCACCCGGATATCCCCAAATTTGTGATGTTTACCGAGGTGTTTCAATCGGCGGGTTTTGAATTGATGAAGCGGGAATTGATTTTAGGGGCAAGCACATGTGCTTTGACCCTCACTCCCCCTCAGATGCTCGACTTGGTAGGTGAACTCGAGTTTTATACTCCGCGATTGGTGTTGCGACCGCAGGAGATCTCCAACAATCCTGCCCTGGTAAGACAGGTCGGCGTCATAGCACTCAACACGGCCTTGGAAATTGATATCAGTGGCAATGTCAATTCAACGCATTTGCTCGGCCGTACCGTGGTTAACGGGATCGGTGGGAGTGGTGATTTCGCCCGCAATGCGTATCTCTCAATCTTCATGTGTCCCTCGATTGCCAAGGATGGCATTATCAGCACGGTTGTGCCTATGTGTACTCATATTGACCATAACGAGCATTCCGTAAATGTCGTTGTCACGGAACAGGGCATCGCCGATCTCCGTGGGCTGTCTCCGGAGGACCGGGCACCCTTAATCATTGATAATTGCGCGCACCCCCGCTACCGCGAGTACTTGCATGATTATGTGCGTAAGGCTGGCGCGGGGCATATTCGACACGATCTGCAGAAATGCTTTGAGCTTCATCAAAATTTGTTACGAGATGGAAAAATGCTGGGAGACTAGCTAGAGAGTGAGCGACAAATGGCGTTACCTGTTGAATTCACGATAGAAGATGACTTCCCCCCCGTAAGCTATGAACGGTGGAGGGTGCTTGTCGAGGAAGACTTGAAGGGTGCGCCCTTTGACAAGAAGCTCGTGACTCATACGTACGAGGGAATCGATATTCAGCCCGTTTATACTCGGACAGAGGGATTGAAGGAGCCCGACTACTATGGCGTTCCTGGCCAGCCACCCTTTGTGCGGGGTTCTCTGTCAACGAGAATTGCCTTGCACGGTGCTGATCTCCGCCAAGAATACTTCCATCCCGACACGGCCGAAACCAACAGACAGATACTTGCAGATCTTGCAGGAGGGGTGACTTCGGTCCAACTCCATTTGGATCAAGCTGCTCGGCATGGTTTCGACCCCGATGAAACGGCTCTGGACGAATCGCACACTACGAACGGCGTGATGGCCTATTCGCACGGTGACATGGACGTCGCGCTCCGAAACGTGCCACTGGACCAAGTCGCTATTTCCTTGGAAGCGGGTGCAGCGTTCCTGCCGGCAGCGGCCCTGTTGGTGTCGCTGTGGCAAAAACGTGGCATTGAACTTGGGCAAGTCCGTGGCGCCTTCAATAGTGATCCCCTGGCAACACTTGCTCGCAACGGTCAACTCCCCCTGACTCTAGACGCTTCTCTGACCCTCCTTGGGGATTTAGCCCAGTGGACCGCACGGAATTGTCCCCATGTGACGGCCGTGAAGGTCAGCACGTCCCCCTATCATAATGCGGGAGCAACGGCTGCGCAGGACCTCGCCTTTCAAACGGGGACCGCCGTTGCTTATCTGCGTGCGATGACAGCCACTGGTTTGAGCATCGATGAGGCAGCGAAACAGTTTTTGTTTCAAGTGGAATTAGGCACGCATCATTTCTTGGCGATTTCCAAATTGCGAGCAGCCCGGCGCTTGTGGTCACGCTTGGTAGAAGCGAGCGGTGGCTCGCCCGCGGCTGGGGCCATGACGATACACGCGCGGACGAGCGATCGTGTCCTCACTCATCGGGATCCTTACGTCAACATCCTGCGTAACACCGTTGCCATGTTTGCGGCCAGCATCGGCGGGGCAAACATTGTCACCTCCGTGCCCTTTGACAGCCTCATTCGCTTATCCGATGACTTCAGCCGACGGTTGGCGCGGAACACGCTGTTGATTATCCAAGAGGAATCGCACTTGAATCGGGTGATCGATCCCGCAGGAGGGAGTTGGTTCCTCGATTCGATCACCAATCAACTTTCTCACGAAGCCTGGGGAATTTTTCAACAAATCGAGCAACTTGGCGGCATGAGCGTGGTGTTGCAATCGGGTTGGGTGGCCGATCAGATTGAAGCCGCCCACATTCCTCGTGCAACCGACATTGCACGAAGAAAGGAAGGCATCACAGGGGTCAGCGAATTTCCGGATGTCGCGGAACTTCCCCTTGAGAAAGTTGCTCCCAATATCTCTGCAATTCGCCATGCGGCAGTCGAACGTATCCGGAAAGAACGCAAAGATTTCGAAACGGTGGAAACTGTATCGGCGAAAGATTCTAAGACGGCTTTAGCCATAGACAGGGCCATGTCGGGGGCCACGATTGGCCAATTGGCTCGCATGGTGGGATTCCATACGTCCGCTGTAACCGGGAAGGCTATCGAAGCTCGCGGCTTCGCTCAACCTTACGAAGAGTTACGCGATGCGGTCGATGCCTGGGAGTCTCTGCACGGTCGGCGTCCGACGGTTTTTCTTGCCAATATGGGACCGGTTGCCCATCATACGGCCCGCGCAAGCTATGCGAAGAATTTTTTCGAGGCGGGCGGATTCAAGATCTTGTCCAGTGATGGATTCGAGAACGCCGATGACGCGGTGAAGTCCTTTACCGACTCCGGGGCATCAATGGCGGTGATTTGTTCATCGGACAAGTTGTACGAGGAAATCGTGCCGGAGACTGCAAGAAAACTAAAGCAAGCGGGGGCCAAATCGGTCGTGCTGGCGGGTAATCCGGGAAGCAATGAAGCGAAATGGCGTGATGCAGGAGTTGATCGATTCATTTACATCAAATGCAATGTGCTTGAGACGCTGCGTGAAATGCTTCGCGAGGAAGGGGTCATAGAATCATGACAATCCCCAACTTTTCCGACATTCCCTTGGAAGCTGCCGAGGCAAACAATGCCTCGCCAGCGACCTGCAAGACAAACGGGGCAGCCGCATCGGATATTCCGATCTGGATGACGCCTGAGCATATCCCCGTGTCGCCGCTCTACACTTCGGCCGACTTGGCCGGGGTTGACCACCTGGCAACGATGCCAGGGTTTCCTCCCTATGTCCGCGGTCCTTACGCCACGATGTACGTGCTGCGACCCTGGACCGTGCGGCAATACGCTGGCTTCTCAACCGCCAAGGAATCGAACGCTTTTTATCGGCGCAATCTCGCGGCTGGACAAATAGGGCTCAGCATCGCGTTCGATCTGGCTACGCACCGGGGTTATGATTCCGACCATCCCCGCGTCAGTGGCGACGTCGGCATGGCCGGGGTGGCCATCGATAGTATTTACGACATGCGGATGCTTTTTGATGAGATACCGCTCGATCGCATGAGCGTGTCGATGACGATGAATGGGGCCGTGCTACCGATCATGGCTCTCTACATTTTGGCCGCGGAAGAACAAGGTGTGCAGCCCGAGCAACTCGCGGGCACCATTCAGAATGACATCCTCAAAGAGTTCATGGTCCGCAATACGTATATTTATCCGCCAGAACCGAGCATGCGGATCATCGCGGACATCTTTGAGTACACGAGTCGACGGATGCCCAAGTTCAACAGCATCAGCATCAGTGGCTATCACATGCAAGAAGCTGGGGCGACGGCTGATTTGGAGTTGGCCTATACCCTGGCCGATGGCCTGGAATATGTGCGTACCGGAATGAAGGCCGGCCTAAAAGTTGACGAGTTCTGTCCACGGCTCTCTTTTTTCTGGGCGATTGGAATGAATTACTTCATGGAAGTCGCAAAGCTCAGGGCGGCGCGGATGATTTGGGCCAAGCTCATCAAACAATTTGAACCGAACAATCCCAAAAGCTTGTCGCTGAGAACTCATAGCCAAACGAGTGGCTGGAGCCTGACGGCACAAGATGTTTACAATAATGTCGTGCGGACGTGTCTTGAGGCAATGGCCGCCTCACATGGGCACACGCAATCACTGCATACGAACGCGCTCGACGAAGCACTGGCCCTGCCCTCCGATTTTTCGGCTCGCATCGCCCGCAATACGCAGCTCTTCTTACAACAGGAGACCGATACTTGCGACGTCGTGGATCCGTGGGGGGGCAGTTATTATGTCGAGCGATTAACGCACGATTTGGCCTGCCGAGCCTGGCAACATATCTGCGAGGTGGAACAACTCGGAGGGATGACCAAAGCGATCCAGGCTGGCATACCGAAAATGCGGATCGAGGAAGCCTCGGCCCGCACCCAGGCCCATATCGATTCCGGTCAACAGACGGTCATTGGAGTGAACAAATATCGTTTGGCAGAGGAAGATAACATCAAGGTATTGCACGTCGATAATACAACGGTCCGGCAATCGCAGATCGAAAATCTCCTCAGGCTGCGTGCTGATCGAGATCAAGCCGAAGTGGACCGGTCTCTCGACGCGCTGACCGAGGCGGCTCGCAACAAGACGGGCAACTTGTTGGAATTGGCCGTGAAGGCGGCCCGAGTTAAGGCCACCGTAGGGGAAATGAGTGCGGCACTCGAGAAGATCTATGGACGTTACGAAGCTCCAACACGTGCCGTTCGCGGCATCTACGCTGCTGAAATTGGGGGAGACGAAACATTGCAAGAAATTCGACACCTCTTGGAGCGATTTGAACATCAGGAAGGCCGGCGGCCCCGGATCTTGGTGGCCAAGATGGGGCAAGACGGTCACGATCGGGGACAAAAGGTGATCGCTTCGGCCTTCGCCGATCTTGGCTTCGACGTCGACATCGGTCCGCTGTTTCGCACTCCCGCCGAGACGGCAAGACAGGCTGTGGAGAACGACGTGCATATCGTAGGTGTCAGCTCCTTGGCAGCGGGGCATTTGACGCTGGTGCCCCAGTTGCGCGATGAATTGGCGAAGTTGGGGCGGGACGATATTCTCATCGTGGCCGGTGGCGTGATCCCTCCCGAGGATTACGCGGTACTCTACGAAGCTGGGGCTGTGGCAGTCTTCGGTCCGGGGACCGTTATTGGACAAGCGGCCGCGGAGTTAATCCGGGTTTTGGCGGAACGCCTCGGGATATCCCTCGACGGGGACGCATCCACCAAATCCAACAAGAGCTAAAAAGAAATAGAAACTGGTCTCAAGGAAACGCCCAATTGCATCCTCGCCGCAGCACACTTTCGACGGACGAATTCTTCAAGGGTGTGCGGGCCGGTCAGACCGCTGTGCTTGCTCGGGCGCTCACGCTTGTTGAATCGAGCAACCCGCAGCATCAGCTACAGGCGGAGGAACTGCTCACGCGGCTCATGCCGTTCACGGGTGGGGCGATTCGGGTCGGCATTACCGGCACGCCAGGCGCGGGGAAAAGTACATTTATCGAATCGCTCGGGCTACAACTCGTACGATCCGGGCACAAGGTGGCTGTGCTCGCCATTGATCCTTCCAGCGGTATTACAGGCGGAAGCATCTTGGGCGATAAGACCCGCATGCCGAACCTGGCAGCAGAACCCGAGGCTTACATTCGCCCTACAGCCTCCGCAGGGACCCTGGGCGGGGCAGCACGGCGGACCCGCGAGAGCATGCTCGTTTGCGAAGCAGCAGGTTACGACGTCATCTTGATCGAAACCGTGGGCGTGGGACAGTCGGAATCCTATGTGTCCTACATGACCGATTGTCTGGTGGCGCTTGTCTCGCCCGCGGCCGGAGATGAGCTCCAAGGAATCAAGCGTGGGTTGCTTGAATTTGTGGATTTTCTGGTCGTCAACAAAGCGGACGGCGAACTGCGCAACGCATGCGAGGT
>JBGTEU010000838.1:0-1869 GCA_041747595.1 Bythopirellula sp. | reverse complement strand
TCCAATTGAATTTTGCCGGCATTTTGCGCTATGGCTACTATCCGCCAATCGGTGCGGGAAGCCTGTTCGCTTGGAATTGCGAGTCATTTGCTTTAGACTGTCGTGAAACGACGACGCATGTCGCCACTTTGATTAAAGTTGACGGTAGCGTTATAAATAGCCAATAAACCATGTTATATCTCAAAGGGGGATCTGGACATCAATGTCTGAATCCGAAGCTGCTTTTGTCCGCTTTTCCGAAGTTCAGAAAAGTTACGACGGCGAAACGCTGGTCGTAAAAAACCTGAATCTTGATATCGCCCGAGGAGAGTTCGTGACCATGCTTGGTCCCTCAGGATCGGGTAAAACCACTTGCCTCATGATGCTGGCCGGGTTCGAAACTGCGACCCACGGCGAGATCTACCTCGACGGCAAGGGTATCAACAAGGTTGCCCCGCATCGTCGCGATATCGGCATGGTTTTCCAAAACTACGCCTTGTTTCCGCACATGACGGTGGCCGAGAATCTAGCCTTTCCCCTGGAAGTAAGAAAGCAACCGAAGGACCAGATCAAGCAGCGCGTTGAGCGCGCTCTCGACATGGTGCGATTGTCGGGGTTCGGCAACCGACGACCGGCACAGTTGTCCGGTGGACAACAACAGCGCGTGGCGCTTGCGCGCGCACTGGTGTTCGAGCCCAAACTCGTACTGCTCGATGAACCACTTGGTGCGCTGGACAAGAACCTGCGCGAGGAGATGCAATACGAGCTCAAGCACATTCACCAGAATCTCGGATTGACCATGGTGTTTGTTACTCATGACCAGTCGGAGGCGTTGACGATGTCTGATCGTATCGCGGTATTCGACGACGGCGTCATACAGCAGATCGATTCGCCGAGCGTGCTCTACGAGCAACCGAAAAACGCATTCGTTGCCTATTTCATCGGCGAGAATAACCGGTTTACCGGCGTGGTAACAGAGATGTCTACCGAAGAGTGTGCGGTGAAGATCGACCATGGCGAAACTATCAAGGCCAAGCCGGTCAATGTGGGTGCGGTTGGGGACAAGACAACCTTGTCGCTCAGACCGGAACGCGTCCACATCAATCCTGAACCGGGCTCATGGGCGAACACACTGGACGCCAAGGTGAATGAGCTGATTTATCTCGGCGATCACATTCGAACCCGCGTATCGGTCGCCGGCAATGATGCCTTCGTGATCAAGATACCCAACTCTCACGAACACTCCAGTCTGGCCGAAGGCGACACCGTGAAAGTGGGTTGGGCCAGCGAAGATTGCCGAGCCCTGGATGCATAATCTGCCGATCGGCCACTGTTTTTCCTGGTGTCGGTAGTGTTTGTCGATTCTCTGGTACTGGAATGGAGTTCCGGGCCACATCGCGTCGAGGTCTTCGGCGCGCTGGAAAATGCTACAGGGAGTTGGAAGTTGATTCACACGATATATCTCGAGGAGTTGTAACTATGAAAGTTTCTGTAAAGCAGTCAACCCTGGCCATCGCCACGGCTGCTGCCATCGGCATCGGTGGCATCGCTACAGCGAGTGCCGCCGACCTGGTTGTAGTTTCCTGGGGCGGTGCTTATACCGCCAGTCAGCAAAAGGCCTACCACGATCCCTATATGGCGGCCAACCCGGACGTAAAGATCATCAACGACGACGGATCAGCGAATGCGCTGGCGGGCTTGCGCGCGCAGTCCCAGGCCGGCAATGTGACCTGGGACCTCGTGGACATGCTGCCGTCGGATGCCCAGTTGGCTTGCGACGAAGGCATCATTCTTCAAATTGATCACGACGAGATGCTGGCGGCAGCGCCGGACGGCACTCCTGCCAGCGAGGATTTTCTCCCCGGAAGTCTGGGCGAGTGCTTTATCCCT
>JBGTEU010000837.1:0-5219 GCA_041747595.1 Bythopirellula sp. | reverse complement strand
TTCTACAAAAAAAGCTTGTATTTCCAGTGAATACTGAGCAGCGAACAAAGGAACATCTACGAGAAAAGAAAATCTCTTGCGCTGAAATTCCAAAAATCCGCCCGAATTCGTATTGCAAAAGTAACGCTCACGGTAACAGATACGAATGACGTTGTCCACAAGATTCCGTGAAAAAATGTTAATCTAGGAACTCTGTGCTACCACCTGTGGTGTTTATTGCGAACTACAGAAACTTCTTCAGCACTTCGTCCGGCGCCGCGCTGTAAGTGCTTGGCTGCATCGAACAGCTTGCCCGGCCCTGGCTTAGGCTCCGCATTGCGCTGGAGTAACCGAAAAGCTCCGCCAGCGGGGCCTCGGCGTGGATCACCGTGCGGCCGCTGCGGGCTTCTTGATCGCTGATGATCGCGCGGCGTTGTTGGAGATCGCCGATCAGATCGCCCACGTGGTCGTCGGGGGTGGAAACTTCCAGCTTCATGATCGGCTCCAAGAGCACGATCCCCGCCGCGCGGAGCGCGGCATCGAAGGCCAGATTTGCCGCGGTGCGGAAGGCGATTTCCGTGCTCCCCGTTTCGTGGACTTCGCCCCCCAGCAGGGTCGCCTTCACCCGCATCAAGGGGAAACCCAACAACCCGCCCCCGTGCGCGGCGTTTTCAAGTTCCTCGAGCACCACGGTGAGCATCGCGGAAGGCAACCCGTGATCGAGGGAATTCGTGACCACGTTGCCGCCCGCCTTGGAATCGAAAGGCTCGACTTGAACACGCACTTCGGCAATGTGCTGCATGCCGTTCATCAAGCGATTGCAATCGCCCACGCCCTCGGCCTTGCTGCCGACCGTTTCGCGGTAACTGACGCGAGGATTGTGAACTTTGACATTCAAATTGAAATCGCGTTCCAGACGGTGCTGGATTACTTCGAGGTGAAGCTCGCCCATGCCGCTGATGAGGGTTTGGCCCGTTTCCTCATTTTCGCTCGCCTCGAAGGTGGGGTCCTGCTTGCGGAGCATCGCCAGTGCGTCGGAAAGTTTTTTCTTGTCGACCGTGCTCTCCGGTTCGATGGCCATGGAGATCACTGTCTCGGGGAATTCGATCGACTCGAGCACGATGGGGGCCCGCGTTTCGCAGAGCGTGTCGCCGGTGATCGAATCACGCAGGCCGATGACTCCCACGATGTCGCCGGCCTGGGCCGACTCGAGTTGTTCTTCTTTCTTGCTCGCGTGAATCCGCCACAGTTGGGCGACGTTTTCCTTCTTGTCGCGCGTGGCGTTGAGCACCCGGCTGTTGCCCTTGAGCGTGCCGGAATAAATTCGCACCCAGGAGAGATCCCCCGTCTTGTAGGGCAACACCTTGAACACCAAGCCGCAAAACGGCTCGGCGGGATCGGGCTTGCGAGTGACTTTGACGGGGGGTTCGTCGTCGTCGTGCTTGTGCGACTTGCGATGGTGATCGGTCTTGCCCGAGGGATCGAGCCCCTCGACCGGCGGCACTTCCGTGGGATTGGGCAGGTAGGCCGCCACCGCGTCCAACAGCGGTTGCACCCCGATGCCGTGCAGCGCCGAGCCACAGAGCACGGGCTGAATTTGCAAATGCACCGTCGCGTCGCGCAAAACTTTTTGGATGAGCGCCAGGGGGATCGGCTCTTCGGCCAGCGCGAGCTCCATCAACTCGTCGCTAAAATTCGAGAGCTCGCTCAGCAAATCGTCGCGCCACATCGCCGCGAGATCTGTGAGATCCCCGGGAATCTCCGTCGAGAGGATTTTGCGGCCTTCTTTTCCCTCGGGGAACGTGAGCATTTTCATGGTCACCAGGTCGATAATCCCCCGAAAAGGATCGGCCACGTGCGCGGGGCCCAAGCCGACGGGAATCTGAATCGCGACGGGACGTGCCTGCAATCGCTGGCGGATTTCGCCGAACACGGCCTCGAAGTCGGCCCCCTCGCGATCGAGCTTGTTGTTGAACGCGAGCCGCGCGACCGTGGATTTGTCGGCCTGCCGCCAGACGGTTTCGCTCTGGGCTTCCACCCCCTCGCGGGCACTGAACACGATCACCGCCCCGTCGAGCACGCGCAGGCTGCGCTCCACCTCGGCCGTGAAATCGACGTGGCCCGGGGTGTCGATCAAATTGATCTGCACGTCGTTCCAAGGGAACGCCACGCACGCTGAGTAGATCGTGATGCCCCGCTCGGCTTCCTCGGCATCGTCGTCGGTGGTGGTGGTACCGCGATCGACTTCCCCCGCGCGATGCTTGGCGCCGCTGGCATAGAGCATCCGCTCGGTAACGGTGGTCTTACCGGCATCGATATGGGCGATGATCCCGATGTTGCGAATTTTGGAGAGGGGGGTGGGCATAGGGCTGTCGGCTGTCGGCTGTCGGCTGTCGGCTGTCGGCTGTCGGCTGAGTATTGTCAGTTAGTTCGCAGTTTGCGCAAGAGGGATGCCAACATTTTCTTGACACGCTGCGTTTCAGTTTCTAATCGCTCATGATATTTCGCATTAAGATAGTTCAAATCTTTAGCCAAGATCAGGTGATATTCGAGTTCGCTTGCCGATCCCATCGAGATTTGAACAAATCTGGCGAAATCCGTGTCGCTTCCTCGACCACAGCCTTCGGCGAGATTGGCTCCGATCGATGAACATGCCCGACGTATTTGAGATGTCAAACCAAATCGCTCATCGGATGGAAATTCTTTTGTTGCGGTGTAAACGTCAAGTGTCAGTTGATGTGCAATCTGCCAAACTTCGAGCTTCCGAAAGTCTTGCATGATATCCTCTCTTGCCGATAGCCGAGAGCCGACAGCCAATAACCCTTTCCGCGCACGAAAAAGGCCAGAAGCCTGGGAACAGATTCCTGAGAAACCCGATCCCTGACTCCTGACCCCGGCTATTCCCTCAATTACCAACCGAAATGTGCGAACGCCTTATTCGCGTCGGCCATGCGGTGCACGTTCTCGCGGCGAGTCATGGCGGCACCTTCGCGGTTGTAGGCGGCGACCAATTCGTCGGCCAACTTCTGGGCCGTGGGTCGGCCCTTCTTGTCGCGGACCGCCATCAGAATCCAACGGAACGACAACGATTGCTGACGCGTGCGACCAACTTGCATCGGCACCTGATACGCCGCACCACCCACGCGCTTCGAGCGAACTTCGATCGAGGGCTTCACGTTTTCAATCGCTTGGGTAAACACGTTGATCGGCTCTTCGTCGGCAATCCGCTGGCGAATGATCTCAAGCGCATCGTAAAGGATATTCTGTGCGACGGCCTTTTTGCCATCGTGCATCAGGCAATTAATGAACTTGCCGGCCAGGAGCGATCCGTACAGCGGATCGGGCTTCAACTGTTTGCGACTTGCAGTGATTCGGGGCATGCGGAATGAGCTGTTAGTTGTTAGCTATTAGCTCTTAGCTAAAGTTCATGAATTGATGTCTGGCTAATAGCTCAATACTAATAGCTAACGGCTTCTTACGACTTCTTTGCACCATAAAGGCTGCGGGATTGCTTGCGGCCAACAACACCCAGTGTGTCCAGGGCGCCGCGGACCACGTGATATCGCACGCCCGGTAGATCACGCACGCGACCGCCACGCACGAGCACGATGCTGTGCTCTTGCAGGCTGTGGCCTTCGCCCGGGATGTACACGGTGACTTCCTTGCCGTTGGAGAGCCGCACGCGGGTAATCTTGCGTAGCGCGGAGTTCGGCTTCTTGGGGGTCATCGTTCGCACCTGCAAACAGACGCCTCGCTTCTGCGGGCATTGCTGCAGCACCGGCGACTTGCTGAACTTGCGCTTTTGTTTGCGGTTCTTGCGAACGAGTTGGTTTACGGTGGGCATCGACAAGCCTTCTAATAACACTGCCAGGATGTAGTGAACCTATCAATTTACCGCCCCCCAGGGAGATGGTCAACCGCCGCCAGGCGAGCGGGAGGCGTAAGCCTCGCGCCCGAGGTGGTGCTGGTTTGCAGGGGCTGGTTTGCAGGGGACTTACGTCCCCCGCTCGCCTTTTTTCTAAAACTCTTCTTCGTCGTCACCCAAGGTATCGATCTTGGGTTCATCAGCAATATCCAAGGGCTCTTCGCGGCTCTCGCCGAATTCGTCCCCGCCAGCGGCGTCAAAATCGCTGCCACTGGGCACGCCGCCACTGGGCAAATCATCCTCCGGCACGTCGGATCCCATGCCCAAGAGGGCATCGAGCCCCGACGGGGCCTCGCTCTGGTAGGCTGGCTCCGGTGCCGTGGGGAACGATTCCATCCCTTCGCCATTCTTGGGGGCTCCACCACCGCGTGAATGCAGTGCGGAATCCAGCAAGGGGAACGAACGCTCGAGCACCCGCTCCTTCTCGGCCGCCAAGGCTTCGAGGGCTTGGGGATGAATCCGCACTTCCGCTTCCTGAATCGTGTGGAAGCCGGTTCCCGCGGGGATCAAGTGGCCGAGGATCACGTTCTCCTTGAGACCCACCAAATAGTCGGTCTTGCCGGCGAGTGCCGCCTCGGTAAGCACCTTGGTCGTTTCCTGGAAGCTCGCCGCGGAGATGAAGCTGGAGCTTTGCACCGACGCCTTGGTGATCCCCAAAAGCTGGGTGCTGGCGGTGGCCATCTTGGGCTTTGCGCCCTTGGCCAAATCGCCGCCGAGCGCGTCGATCTGCGCGTTCGCTTGTTCAAGCACGTCCTTGGGCACGATCGCGCCTTCGGCAAACTCGCTGTCACCCTTGTGGGTGATCCGCAAGCAATGCGAAATCGCATCGTTCGCCTGACGGAAATCGTACTTGTCGATCACGCTGCCGGGGAGCAAATCGGTGTCGCCGGGAGTTTCGACGCGCACCTTGCGAAGCATCTGCGAAACGATGATCTCGATGTGCTTGTCGTTGATTTCCACCCGTTGACTGCGATAGACGTTTTGAATCTCGCGGGTTAAGTACTGATGCACCGCTTCCTCGCCGGAAATCCGCAGGATGTCGTGCGGCACGAGCGGACCATCGACGAGTGCCTCGCCGGCACGCACCTTGTCGCCGGCATGCACCCGAAGATGCTTGCTGTGCGTGACCAAGTGCTCGCGCTCGATGCCGGTTTCGCTGCGGACGATAATCGAGCGCTTGCCGCGCTTCTTCTCGCCAAGGATTTCCACCGTGCCATCGATTTCGGCGATGACCGCAGGATCGCGCGGCTTGCGGGCTTCAAAGATTTCCGTCACGCGGGGCAGACCACCGGTGATGTCCTGGGTCCCCGACGCT
>JBGTEU010000836.1:0-5092 GCA_041747595.1 Bythopirellula sp. | reverse complement strand
CTCCCCAGACCTTCAGGCAAAAGTTCCAGGTGTCGCGGACTTCTCCGCTCAAGCGCTTGACAGACATGCAATATATAGTTAGTTTAATCCCGCTACACGGCACATGATTTCTTGCGAAGTGGGATTTGGGGAGAGGCATGAACAAGCATCAAAAACTATTCGGAGTAGTTATCGCAGCTGTACTTACCGTTGGAACGCCAACTGGAGTCTCCGCACAAGAAACCGGCGCAGCAATGCTGGAAGAAGTTATCGTCACGGCACAAAAACGTAGTCAAGACATCCAGGATATTCCTTTCGCTATCACCGCAATGTCACAGAAGACAATGGACAGGGCCGGTATAAATCACCTTGAAGATTTCGCCTATAAAGTGCCGGGCTTGGCGATTGCAGGTCAAAGCAATGGGCGCACTCAGTTGAACATTCGTGGTATTTCTTCGGGTGAAGTACGTCGTGATAACACTAGAGCGACAGAGACAGTTGGGATCTATTTTGACGAAGTTCCCTTATCCGTAGCTCTTTATAATCCAAATCTGGAACCCTTTGATCTGGCGCGAGTGGAGGTGCTACGCGGGCCTCAGGGGACACTCTATGGCTCCGGATCCTTGGCCGGCACCATCCGGCTTGTGTCCAATGCACCGGTGATGAACGAGTTTGAGGGGTTGATCGATGCCGATTTGACCTCTGTCAATCATGGTGACATGGGCTACTCAATCAAGGGTGTTTTAAACATGCCCATATCTGATGATATGGCAGCGGCCCGCGTGGTTGTCTACCAGGTTGAAGAGGCAGGATGGGCTGATAACCTCAGCGATGGCCCGGGTGGCGGTAAGGATGTTAACAGTGGCACCAGATCGGGGCTGAGAGCATCGCTGCTATGGACGCCAACGGAGCGTTTATCCATCAAGCCCATGTTCATACATCAGACCGTTAACTTCGACGGCACTGCAGACGATAGTTCCGGGGCGCTCGGAGTTGATCGTTTGATAACTGTAGGTACATTGAGACCCGACCAGGCTTTTGATCCCAGTGGTAAATATGAGCAATGGAAATACCATGCCGAATTCTATGATGATGAAATCGATATTGCTAATCTTCACGTAGGATACGACTACGATAGCTACCAGCTGGTTTCTTCAAGTTCCTATACAAGCCGTGACATAGCGGTTAGAAGCGACGTTTCAACCAATAATATAGCCGGCGCTTTCTTTCCGGCCCCAGCCCCTGCATCAGGTGGTAGCGTTAATGTATTAGGTATTCATCTTGATGATACTAAGGATGTCTCGTCTTTTGCTCAGGAATTCCGCTTAACATCTACCGGTGACAGCGACTTACAATGGATTGCGGGTCTTTTCTATAGCGATATTGACGTTGTTTACCATCAAGAAATGGTCGTCACTGATCCAAGGGGGATTACTGGCGTGCCACCTAGCCCGCTGGTGATGGCCTTATACGAACCTTATGGGAACCCACCAGGTCACATGGTGGAGCTGGATGACGACTTTAATACTGAGCAATTAGCTGTTTTTGGCGAAGCAAACTACCGTTTTGCTGATAAGTGGCAGGCGACCGTTGGGCTGCGCTGGTTTGATGTCGAGCAGAGTTTTACTCAGGGCAAGAAAGGGAGACTGACGGGTGAATTGGAGCCAAGTATAAAAACTACTGCGTCTGGCGAAGACGGGATCAATCCCAAGTTTTTAGTTAGCTATGAACCATCGGATGACATTCTCATTTCTCTTCAGGCCGCCAAAGGATTTCGACTGGGTGGTCCTCAATCATTCGTCCCGACTGTAGCAGTTGGCCCCGGAAACGATTGCCCTGGCGACCTTGCGGCGCTTGGCGTAACCGTTGATCCCGATGGATTTGACTCCGAGACATTGTGGAACTACGAATTGGGTCTCAAATCAATGTGGGCCGAAAACAGGGTAGTGTTTAATGCGTCGACCTTTTTTATTGATTACAAGGATCTCCAGTCGTCGACCCGGTTAAATTGTGGAAGTAGTTTCACCTCCAATGCCGGTGGTGCTGAATCCAGGGGTATTGAATTTGAACTCCAGGTCCTGGCTACAGATGACCTGATTTTAGGTTTGGGTGGTTCCTTTATTGACGCCGAACTGACCGACGATTTGCCATCTGGAGAAGGGCTCAAGGGTGACGCATTAAACTATGTTCCCGATGTAAAGCTTAATGCATCAATAGATTACAGTCGGCCGTTAAGCGATTCACGCAGCGCTTACGTGACTCTGGCCTATCAATACACAGGTTCCGTACCACTTTTTTATCCGCAAGCAGCAAATTTACCCACGACGAGGGATCGTGTAGCGGATGCCTACAGTACCGTTAATTTGCGAATTGGTGTTGAAGCAAAAAAATGGGAGCTGGCCGTGTTTGCGATCAATTTGTTGGATGAGTACGCCACAGTTTATTCGGACTCCATTACTCCCGAGGGACCCGGTGGCTGGGTTAACGATACCGTAATACGGCCCAGGACAATCGGACTTAATGCGAAGTATAAGTTCTAGGTACCGAGGTGCCCCAGCTTCTGCGTTTACCGACCTAAGCTGATGAAGCGGTAAACATACTTACTATACAGGGTAATATACTGTGACCACGAACACTCGGTCCCGTCCAGGAACACATCCCCTTGATCGATTTGCTGTCGAGGGTAAGAGTGCCATCATTACCGGTGCTACGGGTGCACTGGGGGCTGGCATCGCCGAAACCCTCGGGGCGATGGGCGCGAAGCTCACCCTCGCCTCCGGCAGTGCCGAGCCGCTCGCTGATCTCGCCCGCCGGATCACAGAGGCTGGTGGTGTCGCACAGACTGTCAATCGTCGAGCCGACCGCACTGAGGACGCCGAGGCCATTGTCGAGCGAGGTGTGGACGCATTCGGATCCGTCGACCTCCTCGTGGTCGCATCCGGGTTCAACCAGGCCGGCTTCATTCACCAGCAGGATCTGGCGGACTGGGAGAAGGTTATGGATGCCAACGTCCGTGGGGCGTGGCTGATGGCACAGGCGTTCGGCAAGCGAGCGCTCGAACAGGGAACTGGGGGCAAAGTTCTGTTCATCTCGTCTGTGCGCGGTCGTCATGGCAACTACTCCGGCTATACAGCCTACTGCACATCGAAGGGCGCCACGGATGCGCTGACGCGTTCGCTGGCGACGGAATGGGCGCAGTACGGCATCACCGTCAATGCGATTGCACCAACCGTGTTCCGGTCGGGCGTGACCGAGTGGATGTTCGGCGACAACGAACTCGGCCAGGCTACACGGAAACGAAGCCTCGCGCGCATCCCCCTGGGTCGGCTCGGTGAAGTCGACGACTTGCTCGGAATGGCGATATACCTGCTCTCCCCCGCCTCGAATTTCTGCACTGGTCAGGTCATGTACGTTGACGGCGGCTACACGGCGGGATGATGAGCAGATTGCCTAATGTCGCGGTCCTCGGCGCAGGCCGGATGGGGACGGCCATCGCGTTTGTTTTCGCCCGAAGCGATCACCACGTTCGACTATACGAACCTGTGCCATCGGCGCGTGATCGGGCGGGCGATCGCCTCCGAGAATTGGCATCGATGCTGAATTGTCCGCTTGCATCCGACATTCTCATTTCCAGTAACCTGAGCGAAGTCGTCCACCAAGCCGATCTGATCATCGAGGCTGCCTCTGAGGACACCGTCATTAAGCGGGTTCTGTTCGACCAACTCGGTCAGGCCGCGAGGGCGGATGCTGTGGTCGGAACGAACACCTCATCGCTGCCGATCGAGAGTTTCGCGCAGCGCTTTCCAAACCCTGGGCGACTGGTCTACGCCCACTTCTGGAACCCACCTTATGCCATTCCGCTGGTCGAGGTCGCACCGGGTCCGGAATCTGACAAAGAAGCAATGGAAACCATATCTGGCTGGCTGAAAGGCGCCGGGATGGCGCCGGTATCGCTTCAGCGGGCGGTCCCCGGGCTCATCGGGAACCGGCTCCAGCACGCCCTGAAACGAGAGGCGATTGCGCTTATCGCAGACGGTGTCTGCGACGCCACCACTATCGATGACGTCGTCAAACTCGGCTTCGGAGGGCGAATGGGCGTGCTCGGCCCGATGGAGCAGTCGGACCTGGTCGGTCTCGACCTCACCCTCGCAATCCATAATAGCCTCATGCCGACGCTGGACAGAACGGCCGAGGCTCACCCCTACCTTAAAGAGAAGGTCGATAAGGGTGAACTCGGCATGGACGCTGGCGTCGGCTTCCGAACCTGGACCCCGGAAGCGGCGAAGGCCGTCCGCGACCGACTTGACCGATGGAACACACAAGTGGTAACCAGCCGAACGCGAGCATGAACTGCTCGAGTCAGAGAAAAACCTATGAATCCCAGCGTAACACGCCACCAACCAAAGCCTGCGACAAGTCCGGTAATTGATCCACAGACCGGCCTCGAACTCTACGAACTGAGTCACCCATGGGGCCACGGGGCACCGGCTTACCCCGGCTTCCCGGACACGCGAATCGAGCGTTCCGTGACGCACGCTCGTCATGGCGTCATGACCCAGCGCATCCAGACCGTGATGCATACGGGCACCCATGTCAACGCCCCCATCCATCTTGTCCAGCGAGCTGCAGGTGTCGGCATGCTCCCGCTGGGTCTGTTCTTCGGCAACGGGGTTGTCCTTGATGTCCCGAAAGGACAGTGGGAACTCGTCACCGCGGCGGATCTCGAGTCGGCAACACCGGCGGTGGAAGCGGGTGACATCGTCTTGATCGTTACCGGATGGCACCGGCGTTATTCCGACAGCCAGGATTACTTCGGTCACGGACCAGGTCTTGCGCCGGAAGCGGCCCTGTGGCTGCGCGATGCCGGAGCAAAGCTCGTAGGCGTCGACACACCCTATGTCGACCACCCATTGGCAACGCAACTCGCCAATCATCGGGGTGGCCCTCTCGCGCCGTATCTCGTCCCTCGGTATGAGTCGGAAACGGGCAGAGTCGCATCCGAGGACTTCCCGGAGCTCAATCCAGCTCACCGGACGCTGCTCGAGGCGGAAATCCCCACTATCGAGAACGTGGGGGGCGATGTCGACCTCCTTCTCGGCAAGCGGGTCACGGT
>JBGTEU010000835.1:0-3195 GCA_041747595.1 Bythopirellula sp. | reverse complement strand
CGCAGGTAAGTTTTCTTGAAATGCTTGAGCGATTCGGGACCAGTCTGGCGGATGCTGTTGTATTTGGATTTTTCGCTCTCAATGGTTGCCGTGCCTTTCGGTTCAATCCGCGGGAGCTCGAGTTCCTCGCCCAACATTTGCGCGAGCTCGTCGAGCGAGACTTCCACTTCCATCAGGTGGCCCGAACCTGGTTCGCTTCCCGCGCTGCCGGCGCCTTCGTTGCCGTCCCCCTTGCCGAGCGGATCGCCGACGTCGCCGTCCCCTTGGCCGACGCCCCCCGAGCCGTTCTTGCCGTACTTAAAATGGGGCACGTCGAGTTGCGGCACCGGAATGCTGACCGCATCGCGGCCCTTGCGGCCGATCATTTCACCATGGGTGATGTACTTGCGCAGATTCTGTCGAATCCGCCCGCGCACAATTTGCTTGAAGCGACGTTGGTCGCGCTCAATATCCATCACCATGGTGTACTCCGGTCAATCATCAATGTTGTCGCTCGTCGAGCACTACCCAGCTTGGGTGCGTCCTTGCACGGCTGCGACATTGCGTCTATTTCTCTTCTTTCCTAGCCGCAGGCGGAAGCCTACGGTAACCAGCAACGCAACTGTGGGCTTCCGCCTGCGGCTATCATCACAAATCCCTAATGTTTCTCCTTGGCGTCTCCACGAGCAAAAATACTCGCCACGTAGTTCAACACGTCCGTGGCACTTTCGTCGTCGTAACCGTGATCGCGGATCAGGCGGCCCTTCACGACGTCGATCTTCTTCTGCGTGTCGGCATCAATGACATTCGACACCAAACTCGTGAGTTTGATGGAATCCTTTTGATCCTCGAACAGCTTGAGCTCCAATGCCTTGTTAAGCCGCTCGTTTGTTTTGTAGTCAAACTTTTTGCCGTCGATGGAAAGCGCCCCGATGTAGTTCATGATCTCGCGGCGGAAATCATCCTTCCGGCTGTCGGGGATGTCGATTTTCTCTTCGATCGACCGCATCAACCGCTCGTCAGGTTCCTCGTATTGGCCGGTGAAGGGGTTCTTCACCTTTTCCTTCTGCGTGTAGGCCTTGATATTGTCGATGTAGTTGCCGCACAGCCGCATGAGGGCATCTTCATCGGCGGCGATCGCACGCTGCACTTCAAGTTTCACGATGTTTTCGTACTCCTCCTTCACCACGCCCAATAGATCGCGATATTCCTGCTTCATTTCCTCGTCGTTGATGAGGCTGTGGTGCTTGAGCCCGCTTTCGAGTTCGTTGAGCACCATGAAGGGGTTGATCGAACGCGCATCGGGGTGGGCCACCAGCGCGTTGGAGATTTTGTCCTGCACGTAGCGGGGCGAAATGCCGACCAAACCTTCGTTGTGAGATTGTTCACGCAACTCGGCGATGTTTTCCTCGGTGAACCCGGGCAAGCTTTTGCCGTTGTAAAGTTTCAGCTTCTGCAGCCGCGAAAGTCCGGCGTGCGTCGGTTCTTCCAAGCGTGTGAGAATCGCCCACATCGCCGCCATCTCGATCGTGTGCGGTGCAATGTGGCGGTCCTTCACCGTGACTTGGTTGTAATCCTTCTCGTAAATCTTCTTTTCATGTTCGAGCGTCGTGACGTACGGAATATCGATCTTTACCGTCCGGTCGCGCAAAGCTTCCATGAACTCGTTGTTCTTCAAGCGGCGATATTCGGGCTCATTCGTGTGGCCGATGATGACTTCATCGATGTCGGTCTGCGCGAATTTTTTCGGTTTGATGCGATGCTCCTGACTTGCCCCGAGCAAATCGTACAGAAACGCCACGTCCAACTTGAGCACTTCGACAAACTCGATTATGCCTCGGTTTGCGACGTTGAATTCGCCGTCGAAATTAAACGCGCGAGGATCGCTGTCGCTGCCGTAGACGGCAATTTTGCGGTAGTTGATGTCGCCGGTCAGTTCCGTTGCGTCCTGATTCTTTTCATCCTTGGGCTGGAACGTGCCGATGCCGACGCGATCTTTCTCGCTCAAGATCACCCGCTTGACGCGGATATCTTGGGCTACGCGGGTCCAGTCGCCGTCATATTTCCTAAGGCGCTGCTGGTACATGAACCGGCAGAACGGGTCGAGCTCGCCGCGAATGCGAACCTTGAAATCGTTGTTCCCTTTGCCTTCGTTGAGGCTGGCCGCCACGTCTTCGCGGAACCGTTCGGGGATCAAGTGCAGGGGTTCCTCGTTCATCGGACACCAATGCACTTCCTCAGGGTCTTCGTCGTTGACCCAGCCGAGGGTAAATAAGGCGCCGTCGTCGGTTTCACTGTAGCGCTGCAAACCCTGCTTCAACAGCCGCACGATGGTGCTCTTGCTGCTCCCGACGGGGCCATGCAGCAGTAACACGCGCTTTTCGATGCCATATTCATAGGCGGCACTTTTGAGGGCACTCACCAAAAGATGCAGGGGCGCCCGCAGGCCGTAAACGGCGTCATGGCCGTCGTTGGTGGGATCGTCGAAGAAGTGGTAGTGATGCTCCTTCTCGCGGCCTTTGGTGACGACGTCGACGCCGTACGAGAGGATCATGTCGTAGATGCGTTGGTAGGCCGTCCGCGTGACCTTGGGATTCTCGCGGACGATATCGAGATATTCCTCGAAGGTACCGGTCCAATTCTTGCGACGGAATTGATCGCGGTCCTGGCGTTGCGAAATGATCGAGATGATTTCACTTCCGTTGACCATCGTAATGCTCCTTTGGCGTGACGGTAGGCCCTCCGTGGTCGGAGGTTGGCGTCGCGCGGTTCCTCTCAATTGCTCGGAATAAAGGTTATTAAGAAAGCGAATGAGTATTTCTAAGCGGGGACGTTTGTCTCCTTGGTTGGTACGGGTTATCAGGCGCGCTTCATACAACTCGGCGCTTCCTTGCGCAATCACTGAGACACACGTTGCTCGCTGTTGGCTCTCGCGCTGATTGCACACAAGCGGGGAGTGGCGTGTGCAAACGGTCAACGCATGCAGCACGCATGGTCAACTTGAGGCGGGGAGTCGGCACAAACAAAATCGAGTGCCGAGATGCGCGAGAGGTGTAAGAAATTTTGGTGGGCTGAGCGAGCCCTTTCTTACGAGCGAGTGGGCGTACCTAAGTGAAGGTTGGCAAAGAGCGTGGAGAATTTCTCTATCCGGTGGGCGTATGATCGTCTGGCTTCGCCCTTGGTGCGGCACGAAAAACTGCTTTCCCGTGCTACCTC
>JBGTEU010000834.1:0-2544 GCA_041747595.1 Bythopirellula sp. | reverse complement strand
AGTGGATCGACATCGCCGACTCGCGCAAACTTGCCGACGATCCCGCCAAACTGGCCGCGATTGGTGAGGAGCTCGCCGACGTGTTGAGTTACGCGCTGGCGCTTGCCAATTCGCTCGACATCGACCTGGCATCGACGCACCGCGACAAGATGCAAAAAAACGTCGCGAAATATCCGGCCCAGAAATTCCAGGGTCGCTTCGGTACCAAGGGCGCCTGACGATGACGGCACGCCCCACGATTGCCGTCGTCGGAGCGAGTGTTCGCGCTGCGGCATTCTCGCTATTGCGAGCGGGCTGCAACGTCGTGGCGGCGGATTTGTTCGCCGATGCCGATTTACAGCGGGAATGCCCCGCCGCGCGGATTGCCGATTACCCCGTGGGACTCGCCGACTGGCTCGCCAACACTGAATGCGATGGTTGGCTCTACACGGGAGCATTCGAAAATCATGCCGATCTCATTGATCGCATGGCGGCGATGCGACCCTTGTTGGGCAACCGCGGCGATTCATTGCGACAAGCGCGCGATCCGCTCGAGTTACAGGAAATAATGCGAACCGCGAGATTGAACTTTCCGGAAACAAAACCATGCGATGGCTCACCCCCCGGTGCGGGGGAATGGCTGCACAAGACGGGGCAGGGGGGCAACGGCAGCGGAGTAACTCAATCCGTGCAAGCACCGGCCTCGGGCTATTGGCAAAAACGAATCACGGGGATACCCGGTTCGGCGCAATTTTTCGGAAGCCATTTATGTGGAATGACCCGGCAAATCGTCGGCGAATCGTGGACCGGCGCGGGTCCCTTCCAATACGCCGGCACGCTCGCCCCGTGGGAATTGCCCTCCACGGTCGCCAACGAATTGGGGCGCGCCGGCGAGTTGCTCGCCAATCAGCACGGACTTGTGGGCTTGTTCGGCGTCGATTTTATTTTCGATGGCGACCGCGCATGGATCATCGAAGTGAATCCGCGTGTCACAGCCGCAGTTGAAGTCGTCGAACGCACAAGCGGCGTCAATCTCCTCGCCCAACATCTCGCCGAATTTGAAATCGTCGTTAAGGAGGCGCAACCCCCAGCCGTTCCCGCCGCCGGCAAAACAATCCTCTACGCCAAACACCCGCTTGCGGTTTCGCGGTCTTTAAGCGACCAACTATTAAACGCCGCCGGAACTCTCGACTCACCACAGTTCGCTGACATTCCGCACGCCGGCACAAAAATATCGCTGGGCGAACCGATTCTCACGGTGCTGGCAGAGGGCACGGAGATCAACGAAGTCGAAGCAAAACTCCGCGAGCGGGTTGCCACGCTCGAATTGGAACTTTATCGTGACGGCGGAGGCAACTTATCATGAGAATTGGCATCGTCAGCGACACCCACGGCCACGTGACTAATACCTTGTCCGCTATTTCCATGCTCGACAGTCTGGAAGTCGAGCGAGTTCTCCATTGCGGTGATATTGGTACTCCTGAGATACCAGCTTATTTCAAACTTTGGCCAACGGATTTTGTGTTCGGCAATTGCGACATCGCGCGCGAGGAATTGACCGCCGCGATTCGCGCTGCCAAGAAAACTTGTCACGGCGTATTCGGTGATTTGAGAATTGCCGACACGCGAATCGCCCTGTTACACAGCGATGATCACCGTAAGTTTCAAGAAGTCATCGCCAGCGGAACCTACGACCTAGTCTGCTACGGCCACACGCACGTCGCGAAGATCGAACAAATGGGCCAAACGACGGTGCTTAATCCGGGGGCCCTCTATCGGGCGAATCCCCATTCACTCGCAATCGTGGATCTCGACACGATGCACGCGGAGATTGTGAATCTGTGATTCTATTGAGCCGCGGAGCTTGCTCCGCGCCAAACCGCAAGCGATTAACCCGCCAGACGATCGATGCGATTCACTCTCTGCGAATCGGCGAATTCTTCCGCGGCGCATTGGAACTGCATCACGTAGGCGTCTTCCGGTGAGTCCTCGTAATAGGACCGCAACACCGTCGTCGCGCGAAAGCCGACCTTTTTGAAGAACAATTGTGCGGGCAAATTCGTTTCCCGCACTTCGAGCGTGATCCGCGTGCGGCGTTGGCTGGAAAGTTTGCTCGAGAGCTTATCGGCCATTTGCCGGCCGACGCCCCGCATGCGGATTCCCTTGGCCACCGCGAAGTTGAGAATGTGCAACCGGGTCTTGTGCAACTCATAAATCATGAATCCGACCACCCGGTCATCGTATTCGGCCACCATGCCAATACAGTTTCGCTGTCGCAGGCATCGGATGAAATCCTCTTCCAGCCACGGGAACTCGAAACTGGTCTTCTCGATGTCGAGAACTTCCGGCATGTCCCGGCGAATCATCCAGCGAATATGTACATTGACTTCAAAATCCGTTTTCGAGCTCATCGACAGTTTCCTTTGTCAACAATCGTCTGAAAATCCAATTGACGATTTGAGGCATCCATTCCCGCAAACCAGCCAGATATTAATCGACACGGTTTGACGTTGGGCTTCCTGAGAAGTCGCATCATCTATCCTGTATTCGACCAAACTTGACCAA
>JBGTEU010000833.1:0-7651 GCA_041747595.1 Bythopirellula sp. | reverse complement strand
GTATTTCCGTGGTGGTGGGCCCCGAGATTCTCAGCGGTTCGACGCGGATGAAGGCCGGCACGGCGACCAAAATGGTGCTCAACATGCTGTCGACGGGTGCCATGGTGCGATTGGGAAAGACTTACGGAAATCTCATGGTCGACTTGCAGGCGACCAACACAAAACTCACCGAGCGCAGTCGCCGCATCGTCTGCAAATTGACCGGCATTACCCCCGACGCGGCCACCCAGCTTCTGAAACAAAGCAATGGCGAACTGAAAACGGCCATTGTCTCGCAACGCCTGGGGCTTGCCCCCGATCAAGCCCGATCGCGGTTGCAAGCCACTCGTGGACACCTCCGCAAGGCCTTGGAAAACGGCCGCGCGTAGTCTGCTGGCCATGATATACTCACGTCATGGCTGCAACTTCTCCCCAAATTCTTGGCGACATAATTCTGGGCGTTGATGGCGGGGGCACAAAGACGGTGGCATGCTTGGCGCGAAATCGTCCCGACGGTGAAGAAGAGATTCTTGGGCGGGGACAAGCCGGTTCCTCGAATGTGAAGGCCGTTGGCCTCGACCAAGCGCACGCCAATCTGCAACACGCAATTCAAGCAGCGTGGAAATCAGCGAAACTCCCGCCCGAGCCCGTTGCCCTGGCAGTGTTGGGGCTTTCCGGAGCGGGTCAGCCGGAAACGCAGGCTTCCATCGCCGACTGGGTCATCACAAATCAAGTCGCGCGACGCGCGCGTATCGTACACGATGCTTTGCCTGTCCTCGTGGCGGGAACGCCCCAGGGCGCGGGCGTGGCACTCATCGCGGGGACCGGGGCCGTGGCTTTTGCTGCCGACTCGCAACAGAACACGGCGATTGCCGGGGGTTGGGGCTATTGGTTCGGTGATGAGGGAAGCGCATTCTGGCTGGGACAGTCCGCCGCGCGAGCCGCTTCCCATGCCGTTGATGGCCGCACGGGCTCCACGTTGCTGACTCAAGCGATTCTGAATCGGCTTGAAATCAGCGATCCACGGGCCATTCTCACGACCCTCGCCCAAGCGGGTGACGTGCGATCGGCGCTCGCGGAGCTTGCCGATTTGGTGAGCGAGTCCGCCCTGCAGCGCGATCCCGTGGCGGAGCAAATCGTCGCTCAGGCGGCACAAGAATTGGCGTCGCTGGTGACCCCCGCGGCGGAAAAATTGCACCTCGGCACGGCTTTTCCGCTCGCTCTCGCAGGGGGAGTGCTTTGCGGCAGCCAAGTCATCCGCGAAGCCTTGCTCGCCGAGTTAGCCGTGCGGGGTCTGACGCCCACCGAAGTAGAAATTGTCGCCGATCCAGTTGTGGGATGTCTGCGGCTGGCAACACGCGAACTTGCAAGCGGCAACACTTAAAAAAAGTCGTGTCAATTGAATTGCACCGTGACACCGCCGCTAATCGGCGCTTCGCAACCGGTTGTTTCGGGGATCGTCAGCGGGAGTTTCTCCCTATGCCGTACCGCCAGCCAGGCAAAGCATTCGGCCTCGAGGGTGTCGGGATTAAGCCCGCGATCACGGATATTGCGAATTTCGCCGAAACGATCTGAGAGCATCCGCATCATGACCGGATGATGCACGCCGCCACCCGTTACCCACAACCGCTTGGGCATGCCCGGCAATTTCTTGACGGCGCGATAAACGGCTTCCGCAGTGACGGCACAAAGGGTCGCCGCACCGTCTTCGACGCTCAGCCCCGAGACGTCGACATGGTCGAAATCGTAACGGTCGGCTGATTTGGGCAAGGGTCGCGAAAAGAACGGAGTCGCCAGCGCTTCCTCGAGAATCTGTTTATCAACCTCGCCAGCAGCCGCGAGGAGTCCATCGCGATCGTGGGGTAAGTCGGCCATCGTCTGCACCCATTCATCGATCAAGCCGCAACCGGGACCTGTGTCGCCGGCGATGATTTCGTCCTTTTTCCCCAGCCAAGTCACATTGGCGACGCCGCCCAAATTCAGCACGAGTGTCGGATGCGGATCATCGGCAAATAGCGCCTGGTGAAACATCGCCACCAAGGGAGCGCCTTGACCTC
Organism: Bythopirellula sp.; assembly: GCA_041747595.1. Taxonomy (GTDB): domain Bacteria; phylum Planctomycetota; class Planctomycetia; order Pirellulales; family Lacipirellulaceae; genus Bythopirellula. Next base: position 5,615 of record JBGTEU010000833.1, on the reverse strand, counting down.
CCGCGGCCATGTCGCAACGGCGAAAATCGGTGACGACCGGCAAGCCAAATTCCTTGGCCAAAATCCAAGGGTTGCCAATCTGCATGGTCAACCCGTGCTGGGGGACATGTCGCACCGTATGACCATGCAAGCCCAACAGGGCGATCCGCGAACGGAGTTCTGGTTGTTTTTTCAACAACTCTCGCAATGTTTCGACGTGGTGATGCGAAATCTCCTGCTCCAGCCGCAGCAGTTCGGAGACGGGAACATCGTGCTGCGAGGCATCCAGCAGTCGTAGCCGGAGATCGTCGTCGTAGGGGAGGGTCATCCCACCAAGAACAGAGATATTGCTCTTTCCATCCGTATCGAGGACGGCCACGTCGACTCCATCGCAAGACGTGCCGCTCATGAATCCGACTGAAACGATGCTCATGTGTCTATGCTCGAATGAAGAGTTGCGAAGTCTCTCAATAGTGCAATTAAGGTCCGCATGAAGTCAACCCCGCGAGGGGCTTCGCGAGTGCGAAGTCGTGCGAAGTCGTGCGAAGTTTACGCCAAACCACAGGCGCTTCCCGCACTCGATTCCACAGGACAATCGAACTGCGGTATTCCGTGCGCAACTGCGAGAAAGAATTGCGCACTATTTGTTTCATGATTTCGACGTTTCTCGTTAAGATACAGATGTGGGTTAATCCATGAGGCTCAACGCATACCCACTTAACACGAAGTCTTTCAGATTACTTCTAAGAGTTGCTCCATACGTCACCACTTATCTTTTATCCGGAGAAGGGTCTAACCGATGTTGAAAAAAGGACTATACCTGTCGCTACTATCCGCGGCACTGATGAATTACGCTTGGGCACAAGACATCGCTGTCGATGACTTTGAATCGTATGCGGACACGGCTGCCATGCAGGCCCAATGGGTATCTAGCAGCGGATCGACTACCAGCACTTTCCTATTCGATGCAAACACCTCGGGACAACCCTATCCAACTTCAGGCCCTGGGGCCCTCGATGGCCAGGCGGCATTGTTTGACGGAACTATCGGCATTGGCAACAACAGTGTTAACAGATGGGCAACGCCTTTTAGTGCTTCGCCGAGTGCGACCCAGAACGTTTTTCTCAGCGTTGATCTAGGTTACGACGCAGTTCTCAACAATAAGAAATTAACTTTGGGATTAAGGTACACGGATGGCGCTGTTACTCAGAATATTATCGAACTCGGTTTTTGGAATGCGTTTCCCTTCCCGCCGGTTCTACAATTCGCACATCGTGCGATACTTATGCCCGGCGGCAATAACTGGCAGCCCTATGGCCTTGATGATTCGTACAATGAACTCACTGAAATGGACCACTCGGGTAATCCGGATGTAAATGGCCTGGGATTTCATCGGTTCACCGCGACCATAAGCCAGTCCAGTATCACGTTTGGCCTCGATCTCTTCGCCGATGGAATCAACAATGTCACTGGCTTGCCCGGTCTGGATGCAGAAGACGTCGTTGCTGCTTCCGTAACAGCGAATGGCTTTAACAGCCTGCGTTTTGGAATCCCGTCTGGTGACGGTGGCGGTGGCTCCTCCGCGAATCCTCTCCTAGCGGTGGACAATGTCGTGCTCCGCTATGTCGACGTGATGGCCCCGGGAGGTAATGCTGACTTCAACGGCGATGGCAGAGTCGATGGGCGTGACTTCCTGATTTGGCAACGTGGCTTCGGTACGCCCGATGCCCTCCTCGTCGATGGCGATGCCGACGGTGACAACGACGTCGACTCCGAAGACTTGCTCATTTGGCAAGATCAGTATGTGAATGGACCTTTAGCGGCCTTCGGTGTAGTGCCTGAACCCACCTCGGCTGTCTTGCTGCTGTTGGCTGCGACCTCGGTTTGCGGTCTGCGTCGGCGTTAACATTCAAGCAACAAACTCGCTTGCCGTGCCGTGGCCGGGCAGACCACGGCATGGTCAGGCGCTACAATTCACCAACGAACTTTGTTACGACGTTTAATTCTGATTCACGGGAACGAGGTCCACGGATGAAGCAAAACCCACCTAGTCGATGCCCGGCAAGAGGGACCCACGCGGCTTTTACGCTCGTGGAACTCCTGGTGGTGATTGCCATCATCGGGGTGTTGGTGGCCTTATTGCTACCAGCGATTCAAGCCGCTCGTGAAGCGGCCCGCAGGATGAGCTGCCAAAACAATCTTAAGCAGCTTGGACTCGCGTGTCTCAACTACGAGTCCTCCAGGAAAACTTACCCGATGGGGTCGACTATTACAAACAGACGGTCTACGGGTGCAACTTATAATGGTCTTAGCTGGCTTGCCACCGTTATGCCATACATTGAGCAAGCAAACGTCAGTAACATTATTGATGATCGCATTGAGCAATTTAAACGAGCGAATAACGGGAATGACCCAGACATAGCATACGACCCGATCTTTGATGACCTGAATGACTCTGCGATCGAGAATTACCAATGCCCGAGCGACAATCCGACCGAGTTGTACGATTCTCTCAATCCAAGACAAGCAGCATCCAGCTATGTAGGTGTGGCAGGATCGGCTGGCAGTCGGGCACCCGATGAAACTCCACAGTCGAAGGAGAACTTCGGGTTTCATGGGTCAAAATCTGGCTTTCAAGGTCCCGTCAACTACGACGGCATCCTTTTCATGGGAAGTAAGACCAAACCTAAAGACATTGTTGATGGCACAAGCAATACCTTGCTAGCTGGTGAGCGTTGGTATTCCCTGCGAGGCTGGGCAGTTGGTGGCTATTGGACGGCCGGCATTTCAAGTGGCGGAGGCCCGTTTGGCGGCCAGGCACCCCCGACGGGTCCAATGGATGGCCAATATGGTTTCGGCTATAAGAACATCGACCGCCGCTATCCAATCAATGCATCGCTTGAGTCCGTCGGTTTCTTTGTTCAGCACGATAATGCCAAAGAACGGGTATTCGCATCCCCCACGGCACCCAAAACAATGGCCGTCAATAACCTCCTGTTCGGCAGTTTCCATTCCGGCGGAGCCAACTTTGTTAAAGCTGATGGCAGTGTCCATTTCCTCTCCGATGATCTCGACGTGCTCATCTACGAGGCCATGGCCTCGAAGAATGGCGGCGAAACGGTCAACATGCAGTAGTTGAAATTACCGGCATCTGCGCAAAAAAGCTAAATACCTGCGCATATTTCCTTGTGACTTTACGCAACACCGACTATCGTAAGAGTTGGACAGAAAAAGCATCCTGTGAACTTTTCTTAATTCTTGAACTTCCTTGCTAGACCACTACGGGAGATTGACTAATGAAATTGAAGAACTTCCTCGCCTCTTTGGCGCTCGTCTCGGGCGCACTCCTGAGCTCCGCTCAGGCGACCATCATCATTAGCGATGACTTTGAATCTTATGCCGATACTGCGGCCATGCAGGCCGTCTGGGGCGCGTCTGGAGTGGGAACACTTGATACGGCCGCTGGCAACCCCGGTCAGTCTTATCGAAATAATGGTGGCAACCAGAATCAGCAGACAATAGCTGGCCTTGTTCCGACGGCTGCTAACCCGATAGTTTTCAGTGTGGACATCTTCGATGATGGCACGAGCGCCAACAAGCGGATGACTGCTGGCTTGCGGAATTCTGGCACCGCAAACCTGTTGGAAATGGGGATGTTCAATGCTCCCGCTCATTACGCTGTCCGGGCCGTGCTGCCGGGTCCCAGCTGGGTTGCGTTCAGTGGCATGGTCGATGATCTTGGCAATCCTATGGCAAATGCACCCGTCGTCGGCTGGCATACTTATAAGTTGATCCTGGATGGGTCGAACGCAACATTTACGCTCGACCTCAACGGCGACGGAAACATTAATGCGACCCAAGTGATCCCTGTTGCGTTTAATGGCGGATTTCCGATTAATACGGTGCGCCTCGGACTTGGACTGTCGTCCGCGGGTGGCGGCGCAAACTTCGACAATGTGAGGTTGGCTGTTGTTCCCGAGCCCGCCAGCATGGCCCTCATCGGCTTGGCAGGCATCGCGCTGGGTTGCATCCGCACCAAGCGATAACCGAATCGTCAACAACTTGAACCTTCGAACCACGGGCTCAGTCGAGCCCGTGGTTTTTTTGTGGTTATTCGTTTGCGCGGCGCATCACCAAAGGATTCTCCTGAGCCGATTCTCCTGAGCCGATGGCGCTAGCCACGGGCTTTTTCCGAACATGGGCCGTGTACCATCCGCGCCCGACGCTAGCGCGTTCGGCTCAGGTTTTACTATCAGCCACAGGTTCCGCCTGAGCTATTCTCCTGAGCCGATGGCGCTAGCCACGGGCTCTTCCGAGGGCGAGCCGTGTACCATCCGCACCCGACGCTAGCGCGTTCGGCTCAGGTTTTACTATCAGCCACGGGTTCCGCCTGAGCTATTCTCCTGAGCCGATGGCGCTAGCCACGGGCTCTTCCGAGGGCGGGCCGTGTACCATCCGCGCCCGACGCTAGCGCGTTCGGCTCAGTGGGGTACATCCGTGGCCTCGAAGAATGGTGGCGAAACGGCAACATGCAGTAGTGGAAATTACCGGCATCTGCGCAAAAAGAGTAAAAACACCTGCGCATATCTCCTTGTGACTTTACGCAACACCGACTATCGTAAGAGTTGGACAGAAGAAGCATCCTGTGAACTTTTCTTGATTCTTGAACTTCCTTGCTAGACCACTACGGGAGATTGACTAATGAAATTGAAGAACTTTTTGAAGCCCCTCATGGGAGCGCTACTTCTGGCATCTGTCGCTTGTCTTACGGCAAACGCCGCGTCGATGAAAATCTCGATCGGTATCCGAGAAACCGGCACTGCTGGTGCCATCTTCAGTAATGGCGGTACCACTAATGGAATCGAGCATGTTAAGCGCGATGCTCAAACTTTCAACTTGGACGGCACTTGGCAGCAGTTCAGTTTCACTCCGGCTTCTGATCCACTGACTGGTTTCGCCGGAAACACGGCCAATCACACTCTCGAACCGGGTCTCGAATGGGCTGTCTTGGAACACATTCGGCTTCTCAACGATGAGGGTATTACCAAGCCAGTTCGCATCTGGATTGACGATGTCACGAACACTGTTTCGACGGGCCCCGTCGTTCAGAACTTTGATAGCTCCACTTTGGGCTCCGAAGTCATGTTCCAGGAACCAAATTTCTCAGGTTCCACAGCTGGCTTTCTCGCGCCCGGAAGTGTAACAGCGGTTTCAAATTCTGCAGCATTTTCAGGAAATCAGTCCCTGCAAATGGACTTCCAATTCATCAACGCGACCCCCACCAACTGGGTGCGCTTGTCGACGTTCGCCACCCCCAACCAACCCAATCCACGGATCCAAGTCCGGGAAGCGGGGCAAGCGAACCCAACTGTGTCGTTCCAAATTCGGGGCGTTGCTATTCCCGAACCCGCCAGCATGGCCCTCATCGGCTTGGCAGGCATCGCGCTGGGTTGCATCCGCACCAAGCGATAACCGAATCGTCAACAACTTGAACCTTCGAACCACGGGCTCGACCGAGCCCGTGGTTTTTTTATGGTTCTGCGGGTTCCCCAGCAGACCACCACGGGGATTCTCCTGAGCCGTTGGCGCTAGCCACGGGCTTTTCCGAGGGCGGGCCGTGTACCATCCGCGCCCGA
>JBGTEU010000832.1:0-10375 GCA_041747595.1 Bythopirellula sp. | reverse complement strand
TGCTGGGCTGGGCTGTGGGTGCTTCGCCGCGCTCGTGGCCACGCTTCCCCATTGGGCGTTCTCGCAAGCCGACATTCCGTGGGGGACGCTCGCCCTGCTGCTGGCAGTTGTTGCCGCGTCGGGAGTTGCCGCCGGTTGGTTCGCCGTTCGCGCGGCCATCCGTGCCCCGCTCGTACCCGCGCTGCGAGGCGACTAGCAGCAATTTGCCGATTCCATTACAGTGACGGCTGAAAATCCCCTCGCCCTTCCCTCCTCGCTGGCAAGTCTCGCCATGAAAAATCTCGCGTTTGTGATCGCCTCTTTCGCCGTCACGATTCTCTGCTGGGGAATCTATGGCCCCGTGCTCCATTGGGGACAACACGCGATGTCGACCACAGGCGGTTACGCGTCGCTGCGGCCGTTTATTTGCGTCGGCCTCGCTTACTTCGGCATCGGAGTCGCGGTGCCGACGTTGTTGCTGCAAATCCGCGGCGAGCCGGGCGACTGGACCGCCAAGGGCATCTTGTTCAGCCTCGCCGGGGGCGCGCTTGGCGCGCTCGGTGCGTTGGGGATCGTGCTCGCGTTTTACTTCGGCGGCAATCCCGTCTACGTGATGCCGCTGGTGTTCGGCGGAGCCCCCGTGGTGAATTCGTTTCTCACAATTTATATGGCCGGCAGAATGAAAGAGATTGGTCCCGTCTTTATCGCCGGTTTGATTATCGTGCTCTTGGGGGCGACCACCGTCTTGATCGCCAAACCGAATCCTCCCAAAGTGCCGGCCGCACCCCACGCCGTGGCGGCCGAATCCCTGGCAGCCGCCCCGGGCACCGAGACCGCGAAAACTGCCGACCCTCCGCAGTCGGTTGTCGAACGCGAGGCGCACATGGTTCGTGATTGGGTGTTGCGCTTCGCTGCCGTCGCCTTGGTGATCTGCTGCTGGGGGAGTTATGGTCCCGTGCTGCACATCGGTCAGGCCGCGATGCACCATAGCCGTTTCAGGCCGTTGATTTGTGTGGGCCTGGCCTATTTTCTGATCGCCGTGGTCGTGGGCTACTTGTGGCTCGCGGCGACGGGCGAGGCGAGCGAATTCAACTTCACCGGCACGTTCTGGAGCTTGATGGGCGGAGCCGCCGGGGCGATTGGGGCGCTGGGCATTATCATGGCCTTCAACTTCGGCGGCAAGCCCGTGTACGTAATGCCGCTCGTCTTCGGCGGGGCACCCGTCGTGAATACCTTCTTCACGATCACGGCCAGCGGACTGTGGGACGAGGTAAACGCCCTTTTCGTCGCGGGGCTTCTGCTGGTGATCGCCGGATCCGCGATGGTGCTGGTGTTCGCCCCCAAGGGGAATCCACCGCCCAAGCCCGCGCCGGTTCCGACCGACTATGGCGAGACAAGCATTGGAAATTGAGCACCCACCAGCGATTCGTTGAATCGCGGCTAACTTATTCAAGTTCACTTTTTCTCCACTGTGTCATGAGCTACTTTCCCAACTGGTCTGCCAATTCACTTGCTCCATAAATGTTCCTCAGCGCTTCCCGGATGCCGCTCGAGTGAACCGACACCGCACGGGCGACTTGGTCCTCGTACATGTAGTCGGCGGTGAGTCCCTGAATGTTGCTGTCGAAAATAATTCCCACGAACTCACCCTCGCGGTTGATCACGGGGCTCCCCGAATTGCCGCCGATGATGTCGACCGTACTGACAAAATTGAACGGCGTGTCAGCCGCGATTTTGTCCCGCGCTTCGTGCCAGCTCTTGGGAAGAACCCAGGGCTCTTTGGTTTCGTGAGATTTCTCATGATCAAAAGCGCCACCCATGACGGTCATGGGAGAGACCTTGCGGCCTTCATCCTCGTAACCCTTCACGACGCCAAATGCCAACCGCAAGGTAAAAGTCGCGTCGGGATAGCCGGTAGTTCCCTCGACGGCAACGCGGGCTTCGTCGATTTGAGCGTAGGCTTGCCGTTCGATTTCTTCCAAGCCTTCGCGCCTTTCACGGGTCAGTCGATACTCGGCCTCAAGATCGCGGAAGAATCGAATCAAGGGATCTTGGGAATTACGGATCGCTTCTTCCCCACCCTTTGCCAACTCCCGGCGATATTCCACCCGGTTGAGTTGCGACTGGTTGATGAGTTCCGTCGCGCGTTCGTGCGGATTTTTTCCGGCGAGCGCGATCACCACGAGCGGGTCGTCGCCGCCCCGTTGCTCGACGAACATCGAAAACTGCTGCGTGAACCGGGCGATTTCCAAATCGTCGTAAAGGGGCGCCGGCGAAAACAACTCATGCTCGAGTGATTCCCGCCCCGAGTCGCGAAATTCCTTGAGCCGCTCTTCACTCGGCTTTTGATCTTCGCCGGCCATCAGCACCAGGTTTTGAGCAATCTTGTAATAGGGCGAACGAAACTCTACCCCTCCCACGAGCAATTCCGCCTTTTTTGGTTGCACCTCGGCGATCTTTTCCCAAGCCTGGACAAAGGGCTGCAACTTGGGCTCGGCAACAATCTTTTCGAGTAGCTCAGCCTCCTTCGCCATTTTCGTTTCCGTAAAGCTGGGCCTTTGCAGTCCGGCGAGCATCCCCGTCACCGCCTTCCGGCTATTTTGGACGCCAAACAGATCATCGCTTCCCCGCCGACGATGCTCGGGGCTTTCCGAACAAAATTGTTGGAGCCCCACTTCCATTCGGCACAGATAATTCAGATAGAAAGGCAGGCTCTTGTCGCGCAAGTATTTCAGCGCGTCGGTTGTGAAGCCTCGATTTGTCCGCCCGGGATTGCCCGAAACGAAAACCAACTCGCCGTCGGCGGCGCCGTTTTCCGACCATTTCAAAAAGTGTTCGATCTTGGCGGGCTTGCCGTTTTCGTAAACGCGGAACAGAGTTACGTCGAGGCAGTAGCGGGGGTACTCGAAGTTATCCATGTCGCCGCCGAAAAACGCGGCGGTCGCCTCGGGAGACCACACCAGACGCACGTCGGTGTATTTCTTGTAACGGTAGAGGTGGTACTTCGCCCCGCCAAAGAGCGTGATCACGTCGCTTCGCAAACCGGTTTCGTCGAGCGAAGCCTGCTCGATTTGAGCCATCACCGCTTGGCGGGCTTTGTTGGCCACTTGTGGCTGCATCTCTTTGGTGATCGCCGCGTTCACCTTGTCGGTGACGTCTTGGATGGACACGAGTTGATTGAGTTCGAGGTCGGGGGCCTTGAGTTCGCTCCCTTGGTCCTCGGCCAGAAAGCCGTGGTCGTAGTAATTCGACTCGGGCGTGGAAAGTTTATGCAGCGTGTCGGCGGCGACGTGGTGGTTGGTGAGCACCAAGCCGTCGCTCGAGACGAACGACGCCGACCCGCCGGAACTAAACCGCACGCTCGAGAGCATCACGTGCTCGGCCCATTCTTCGGTCGCCTCGAAACCGTATTTCTCTTGCAGGGCCTCTCGCGGCAGATCGTTGAAGAGCCACATCCCCTCGTCGGCGCGACTTAGTGAGACACTCATGGCAAGACACACGGCAAAAAGCGCATATAAATAGAACCGCATCGAGGCTCCCTTTCCTGGTGCTGGCAACAATTCACAAACAGAACGGTGTGGGATCGGCCGTTCTCACGAACCGGGAATGTTAGCATATCACCCCCCAATTGGCGAACGGTCGACATGATCAGCTTTGCGAGGTTGGCAAGGTTGGCAAGGTTGGCAAACATGTTTTGCGCGCCAAACTGACTTTTGGAACATCTGGCGGGGGTCCCAACATTTGATCCAAAAGTCCTTACTTTCGGCGCGTGGTGATTTCGTAAATTGTTGCGTGGACTGTAGAAGCATTTTTGACATGGTGCAAAACTCGCCGACGTTAGGTCCAAATTTGAGGGAACTCTTCATCGCGCGGTGCCAAAAGTCGGAGACATCGAGAAATTGCTGACACTTCACAGCGACGGTCTCATCTGGGCGGATCCCATTATTGCGATTCTGTGGTGCGTCGCCACAGCGATTATTGGTCAGCGCGCGGGATTGGTTAACCGTGGAATCGTTTCCCGGAGAGCGTTGCTCTCCGGCTGGGGGTCTCAATCGCCCGCGCAGAACGGCGCAAAAAAACACAGGCGCGGACGAATGAACGCCCGCGCCTGCTAGCCCCCCTGGGTGTCTCGTGCGTGGCGGAGCGGATCGCTCGGACGCCACTTTGATTTGACCTACCATGTATCGACCAAAGGACGATGCCGCTTTCGCAAAGTTTAGCGGTTAACTAAGTTTTGCGATCCGATGGACTGGTCGCTTAATCGCCCAGTCCAGGCTGCTAGCACACCGAGTCGCAAAGCTAGCTCACGGGTTTTTCGCATTTCCCCTTCACAAACTTTGACGATTACGCCGATTTTGAGGTTAAGCGGAGTCGGCGTGCGCCGACGTTGTACCGCTGCACTTGTCCGCTGCCCGAGCGTAAGGGAGTTCGCCGTGTCTCGTGTCACTTCAATCTCGGAATGGCTGTTGCGCCAATCGCTCATTTGGGGCGGCCTGGCGTGTCTCGCCTTCTATGCGTTCTATGTGAATGGAAGCGCGGAAACCACGACCACCTACCGGTACTTTGCCGCCCACTGGATCAATTACAGCACCACGATCATCTTCTTCGTGGGCTTGGCGGCCTTGGTCATCAAAATGCTCGGCGTCATGGTGCAGTTCACCACGCTCGATAGCGTGCGGCTGCCGAATGCAGGCATCAACGGCCAGACAGTTGCCGATGTTCCCGACCTGCTCGCGCGGCTCGAGACGATCTCACCATCGCTGCAAAATAGCTACATCGTCGAGCGGCTCCGCAACGCTCTCCAATATATCCAGCGCAAAGGGAGTGCCGACACGATCGAATCGCATCTCCATTATTTGGAAGATGCCGACGTCGGCCGTTCGCAACAAAGTTACGCCCTGGTGCGGATTATTTTTTCGACGATTCCGATCCTGGGCTTTTTGGGCACGGTTTTGGGCATTACCGCCGCCATCGCCCAATTGGACTTGTCTACGGCGGGGATGGACAAATCGCTCCCCGCGGTGATCGCCGGCTTGAGCGTGGCCTTTTACACGACGGCCCAATCGCTGATGCTTTCGACGATACTGCTCTTCATCAAATTCTGCGTTGAGAAAGTCGAGCACCGCTTGCTGGCCGCCGTTGACTCGAGTGCCGCCGAGCAATTGGTCGGACGGTTCCAACAGTTCGGCAGCGAGAACGATCCTCATTTGGCGTCGATCCGCCGCATGTCCGAACAGCTGCTCACCGTCGTGCAGACCAGCACCGAAAAGCAATGCCAATTGCTGAAATCGTCCCTCGATCAAACGGGCCGCCGCTGGACCGAAATGTTTGACCACACCGCCACGACGCTTAACCGCGTTATGACGGGGGCGGCCGCGTCGCTCGAAGAATCTTTTGCCGTCGCCGCGACCACGCTCGATGAGGCCCTTTCGGGGGCGGTGGTCGAAGGGCTCACTCGTCACGCCAAGTCGCTCAATCATGGCGTCGAGCAACACGCCAAAAATCTTGAAGAAACGCTCGTGCGTCATGCCGTGCTCTTGAACGAAGGCCTGGAACACCACGCCACGGCGCTCACTCAAGCCGAAACGATCATTGCCGAGGAAAATCGCCGGCATCTGGCGGAGGTCGAAGCCGCGGTGGGTGAGGCGATGCTCGTCGCCTCGAGCCGTCAGGAAAAGTTGATTTCCAAGAGCGAACAACTCTTGCGCGAAATGCAAACCGCGCTGGTCGACTCCGCCGGGGCTTCGCTCGCCCACCAGGAGCAACTCATCCGTCAAGGCGACGTCCTGCTGCGAGTGATCGAGGGGACCAATCATATCAAGCAACTGGAAGAAACGCTTAACAGCAATTTGCAGGCGGTCACGGTGGCCCACGACTTTCAGCAAACCATGGCCAGCATGTCCGCCATCTTGCAGCTCTTGGGTGCGCATCTTGGCAAAACGCTCGTCTCGGGCGAGACCATCGACTTGTTGTCACCCAATCGCAAGCAAACTAAGGCAGCATGAGCAATCGCAGCGCCAGCGAGACCTCCGATTCGATCAGCTTGTTCCCCTTTCTGGCCGTGTTGTTGTGCACGATGGGGGCGCTGCTGGTGCTGTTGGTCATTCTTGTCCAACGGGCGGCAGAGCATGCCCTGTTGCCGGATGCCCCCGCTTTGGAATTGATCGCCGCCACTTCCCCTGCAATCGTCCATTCAGTCGATCAAGCACAATTGCAGCGCGATCTGGACGAAGTCGCCGAGTATCAGAAACAACTCGCGGGGCTCCAGGCGGAAGCCACTCGCCGGCTCGAGGAAGAACGACTCCGCCTGAGCCACGCCGAAGAACATACCCGCCGCTTGCAGGAAGAACTCGCCAAGTTATCGATCACGGCAAACCAACTTGAGCAGACCGAGAAAAATCAAGAAGTCGATCAAGAACAAGCCGAGCGCGAGATGGCCCGGCTAGAACAACTGGTTATCGACACCGAAAAGCAGCTCGAAAGTTTACGCGAATCAAGCTCCGGCAAGTGCTCTTACGCCATCATGCCCTACAAGGGCCCCAACGGCACGTATCGCAAACCGATCTACATCGAATGCACCGGCAAGGGAGTCATCCTGCAACCCGAGGGCTTGGTGCTCACCCGTGACGACTTCATTGCCCCCACTTGGCCCGGTAATCCGTTGGCAGCAGCCTTGCGTGCCTCGCGCGAATATTTGAACGAGAAAGCCGCCAAGGAAGGTGCCCCCGAGCCGCCCGATCCCTATCCTTTGATCATTATTCGCCCCAGTGGCATCCAACAATATGGGCTCTCTCGTGCCGCCATAACCGCGTGGGACTCGGATTACGGTTATGAATTCGTCGACGAGGAGATGAAGCTTGCCTTTCCCGGGACCCCCGATCCTCAACTAGCGCGTGTGCAGCACCATGCCGTCATGATTGCCCGCGAACGGTTGCTGCACTTGGTGCAAGCCGCCCCCAGCCGCTTTCGCGGCATGCGCACGGGTGGTGGTGGCCAGAGCAGTGGCAACGGGGACGACATGAACGGCTACGGTTCCGGAAGCGGTGCGGACGACGGCGCCGACCGTTATGCCGCCGGCGATAATAGTGCTGCGGAGATGGATGGTCACGTCGCTGGAGGAACGGGCCAGAACGGTGAACAACTTGCCGACAACGGCACCCCGCCTTCGGGAGAATCCCAACTGGGGAACTTAGGTGGCGACCCCAGTGGTGGTAACTCCAATGGTGGTGCAGCCGGCGGCGGTGAAGCCGGCGGGAATGCCCAGGGATCCAGAGACTCTGCAGTGACATCAAGTGGTGAATCCCCACAGGAAACCGGTCCCAATCTGGCCGGCCCACGTTATGCCCAACAAGGGGGCTCGCCGACGAACGCCCCCTCGGAACCGCTCCATGGCAAAGACCCCGCAGGGGGCGGTGGCTCTTCAAATCAAAATCAAATGGCCGGCTCCGCGGCAGGCTCGTCCGGTTCGGGGCAAGGTGCCCAAGGGAGCGGTTCGCCCAGCATGAACTTGTCGAACTCGCCAAAACAACCGATCGCCGCTTCTCGCGGTGCGAATTGGGCCGTCGATGAGCCGCGTCAGAAATCGGTGGCGATTCGGCGCTCGATCCATGTTGTTGTGCGGGAGAACCGCATGATTCTGCCACCCGTCAAGGGCATGCATCGCGGCGTCGAAGCCTCGGGCCAGGAAATCTCGCTCGACCAAGGCGTCAACGAAATTTCCGATCAGTTCAAGGCGGCTGTCAACGAACGGATCGAAGATTGGGGCCTGGCCGGCAGCGGCATGTATTGGCGTCCCGTGCTGGAACTCAACGTCGAACCGAACGCCGAAATGACCGCCGCGCGCATCACCCATCTCCTGCAAGGCAGCGGGGTCGAAGTGCAACTTCCCGAGACGGCCCGCGCGGGTTCCCCAACTTCAGGAGGAACCGTCAGGTGAAGCGGCTCCCTCAAATACAGGAAGAATCAGCGCAAGATTCGTTCCTCGACGTGATCGCCAACCTCGTGGGCGTGATTATCATCCTCGTGATGCTGGTCGGGGCCAAAGCAACTCGCGACGTGCTGAAGGGGGCAAATCCGCCAGAACAAACGGCTGCCGTGCCCACCGTGCCGAGCGACACGGCACTGGTTGATAATGCCTTGCCGGAAAAGCTTCGGGAGGCTCGCACTCAAGCGTTGGCCGCGAAAAGCGAGATGGAAAAAGTCGCCACGCGCTTGGTTCGCATTCGTCAAGAAACTGCCGCGTATAACGCCGAGCGAGTTACCCTGGCGATGCACCGCAGCGTGATCGAAGAAGACATCGCCCGCCGCCGGCAAGAGCTCGACGCCGACAAGCAAACGGAATTCGACGTTCAGCGTCGCATTGCCGAGTCGCAGTTCAAGCTTGATGAATTGACCCAAGAGCAACTGGGTTTGCTCTCAGGCCCCGAAACGGTCGAGGAGTTGGAAAGCGTACCCACGCCGCTGGCACGTGAAGTCGGGGGCGAAACCATTCACCTGCGACTCAAGAATGGCTTGGTCTCGATCGTACCATTCAACGAACTGCTGGCCGAAGTGCAGAGCCATGCCGAGGACATTGGGCGTCGTTTGCAAACCAGCAATCATGTCGTCGACACGTTCGGGCCAATTGACGGGTACCGAGTCCGCATGACGGTGATTCGTCAAGCCGATCCGAATTCCATCGGCGGTCCGCGTGCCGGTCAAATGCAGCGCTCGAGCTTTGAACAATTCGCAGAAGTTCTGCCCACCTCGGAATCTATCGGACAGAATGTCGAGATGGCCCTTATGCCCGGCGGATCGCTTCACCAGTATTTGCAAGATCGGCGGCGTCAGGCACCTGCCGTGGTGGTTTGGTTGTACAGCGACAGCTTCGACGACTTCCGTTTGCTCAAACGGTCGCTGTGGGAAATGGGTTTCTCGATGGCCACCCGACCACTCATGCCGGGCACCAATATCGGCGCTTCGCCTCACGGCACGAAGGCCGCCGCCCAATAGGGCGAAGACTATTCGAAAGCCACCGATTCACTCGCTTCGCTTCTTGATTTCAGCACTTGCAAGGCGGAGAGTTTCACGTCGGCCATCCGTTGACAGGCCAAGGCGGTCACATCGGTCAGCACTTGTTGCAGTTTGCCTCGCGACGCCTCAGGAATCGCATCCAGGGGGGGGATGATTGCCACTTGAGGCCCCTCGGTCGCTTCCAAAATCTGCAGAAGCGAGATTTCATCCAGCGACCGTGCCAGGGCATAACCGCCATCCACCCCACGTGTGGAAACTAAAATCCCGTGATTCACCAGGTTCCGGAGAACCTGCAAAAGAAACCTCTCCGGCATTTGCCCCTGTTTAGCCAATTGGCTGCAGGGAACGGGCATGCCGGCTGGCGCGTGTGCCAACTGAAGGACTGCCCCTAAAGCATAAGCAGATGCGCGCGACAATCGCATAGGTACACTCCTTAAAGAAAAGCATGATGAGAACTGGCCCGCTTAGCCATGATCTTCGCGATAACACCACCCTTTCAAATGAAGCACAAAGCTGCAGGCACGGAGAGAAGAAGTTCGACGACAACACCCAAATAGCGGAATGCTCATTCAAAAGTAGAGCTGGCAAAAGTAGAGCTGGTCGATGGATCTTAGTTTGTGCGCGATCGAATATCAATGTCAAGCAGAATTTAGATTCCTAGGTAGAATTATTCAGCCAAACTAAGAGGATAGTCTCTGCAAATTATCCCAAACTGAGAACGAATATCAGCAACCACAACGATTTCTCCTTACGCAAACAAATATACGAGGATAAAAAGTGATCTCTGTTATTTGCTCTCCGTGCTCGCTATGAAAAGTGAGTGGATAAAGAGCGATCCCGCGCCAACGACCAACAGAGCGTCGGCAATATTGAAGTTTGGCCAAACCCATTGGTCGTTCCACTGAAAAAGGATCCAATCTCTCACCGCATACACGTGTTCCCCAGCTCGTTGGGGATTGAAGTTGTCCCAGCTCATCCCCGGCATGCCAATGCGATCATAGAAGTTGCCGATCACTCCCCCCATGACTAAACCGAGCGCCATTGTCAGCCAGAAGTCTTCGGCTGCTCGAAACCAAAACAGCCAAACGGGAATTGCCACCGCGGCGATGACGGAGAAGAGGGCGAACACCCCCACTTTGCCTTGCCCCATTCCGAATAGGGCCCCTTCGTTGAGGCTTTTCTGGATACCGATGTGACCCTGCCAGAGCCACCATTCGTCGCCGTGAAAAAACCGGGGACTGGAGAACACAAGATGCTTGGTCCACAGATCGAGACCGCACCCCAAGAGAGCCAACAGGCAAAACCAGACAAACCGTTCTCGGGGTATTGGGCGTGGCTGACCCCCAAGATTTTCCCTTTCAGCAGTCATGCTTCCGCTGCTCAA
>JBGTEU010000831.1:0-3625 GCA_041747595.1 Bythopirellula sp. | reverse complement strand
GTTGCAAATGGCACTCAACGGACAAAACCCAGCCGCAAAATACGCCGCGGACTCCTTTGTCTACGGTTTCAATAACGTGATTACGGGCAATCACGTCGCGACAGTCGTCACCTTCGAGCCTACTTATGATGGCACAAATGGATACACCGTCCGGCGTTTTCCCGGTCTGTTCACAGAGACCGGCGTCGGTGCCGGCTTTGGCGACATTAACGGGAACGGCGTGATTCAAACTTCCGATATCGTGGGATTCGGCACCTCGTTTGAGTACGCGCTTTACAGCCAGAACGCAATTTTCCGTGCCGCGGGCGACCTGGACGGCAACGGTAAGATCGACAATCACGACCTGTTTGCCTTGGGTCCAGCCCTCGTTTCGCAGGGCGCCAGCGCCGCCGTGCTAACCGCTTACGACGGCGTGCTCCAGCGTCGGGGTGATATCAACCAAGATTCCTTAACCGATGTCAACGACGTTGCGGCGCTGTATGCGGCCTTTGGAGGTTCGGATTGGCGGCCCGATTTGAACGTCGACGGGATTGTTGACGTTAACGACGTGCAAACGCTCATCACCAACATCTTTGGCACGGTGAACGGCGATTTCAATTTGGACGGCACCGTCGATGGACAGGACTTTCTCATTTGGCAACGGAACATGGGCCTCGCCAACCCGCGTTACGATCATGGGGATGCCGATCTCAACGGTGTGATTGATAGCAACGATCTGTTGATTTGGCAGGCCGCCTATGGCACGTCGAATTTGACGGCGAGTTTGGCTAGTTTAACGGCTTCGTCCGTCGCGGTGCCCGAGCCAACGAGCGCCGTCGCAATGGTGTTGGGTTTATCGTGCGTGTTCCTTCGCAGAGTAAGAGTTTTCGATTTTTCATAAGAGTTTCGCAGTTCGATTGGGTCATTGACCTTGCTGGCAATAGTGCCCGGTTCTAGTAGAGGGAGAATTTTCATGAGTTCCAAGAGTTATCTACTGTTTGGTTTGGTCGTTGTGTTGACAGTTTTCAACAGTCGCGCCGTGGCGGTACCCGTGATCGACGGCACCGCGAGCATCGCCGACGGTTACACTTCGCTTTCGGTTCAGAACACCGATACGCAATTTGGTAATGTCACGAGTCCCGATCCGATCATTGGTTTTGGATCGGAACTCGATCAGGTCTGGGGCAAAATCGAGAATGGCCGGCTGTATGTCGTGCTTGCAGGGAATCTCGAAACGAATTTCAATAAGATGGACGTCTACATTGATTCCGTTCCCGGCGGTGTTAACCAGTTGGATGGGGCGAATTTGCCAACGGGCGTGGATGGTTTTTGTTGCTCCGTCGGTGCCCTGCAAAATTCCACGGGATTGACGTTCGACGCCGGCTTCACCGCCGACTACTTTCTGACGTTTACTCATGGCTATGAGACTCTCAGGCCCAATACTCCTGAAGCACTGGAATTTTATGCCGCCTCGGCACACTACGCCGATCTTACACAAGGCACAGCCGGTGCCGTGGTATCAGCGGGTATGCAACTCGCGCAGCGAGGTTTGCCACAAGTGTTGCGTGGCACGACGGCTGACTTCAATACCGATGGAGTTGTCGACGGCAAAGACTTTTTGACGTGGCAGCGAAATTTCGGGACCACTGGCGCAACTCGCGCGCAAGGCGATGCGAGCAATGACGGTACGGTAGGGAGTGAAGACCTTGGAACGTGGCAGGCGACGTACGGTTTTGATCGAGCTACAACACCGTACAACGAGAATTTCTTTGCTCCCCGGGATGCCACGGATGATAATTCAAATGCTTTGCTGAGCCGTGTTTTGCCGGGGCTCGCACAGGGTGACCTGATTGATAAAAACTATGCTTTAGGAGCCAATGGTGGCTGCAATGCTGATAACACGGGTGCCGGTTGCCTCACCAGAGAACTTGAATTCACATTGCCAGCCTTGAATATGGCCAACGTTGAAAGTCATCGCAACATGGAGAACACCATCGGCCTGCAAATGGCGTTCGACAACAGTAACATTGCGGGGGTCGATGGTGGCACGGCCAATGGCGGTGATTACACACAACCGACGCCCTTCGATCCTTCCCAAGTGCGAACGGGGATCGAATTTTCCATTCCACTCTCTTCCATCGGCAACCCGGCGGAATTGAGCGAAATCAAAATCTTTGCGTTCATTAACGGTGGCGGTCATGACTACATGTCGAATCAGCTTTCCGGCGTCGGCGCATTGCTCGGCAATCTTGGAGGTGATGGTTCGGGTGCCTATACCGGTTCGTTCACCGGTTTGGATTTGTCGTTCCTTCCTGGCAACCAATACGTCACGTTAATAGTTCCTGGGGCCGCGGCGATTACTGCCGTCCCCGAGCCAACCTCGTTGGCAATGTTGGGCCTCGCGGCGGCCGCCTGTGGTTTGCTACGTCGGCGCGGCTGATTGCTTCGAGGGGATTCCCACCGGCTGGCCGCGAACCGTGCAATCGCGGCCAGCCGATTTATTCCGAGCGGATAGTCTTTACGAACCTTAGCAATTTCAGAAAGATTTCGGGTAGGAGATAATGCGTAGTGGTTTGGAAAATTATTGGTCGGCGCTAGCGGTTGGTCTTTGCTTGCTGAGTAGCTGCCAACGGCAAGAGCCGCGGGTGGTTGCCGATGCCGAGGCTGAACCGATCTCCGTGAGAATCGCGGTAGACCCGTCGACGGAGGAACCAGCCGAGACTTCCGCCGTTTACGTGGCCAACATTGCAGAACCCGCCGATGACAGGTTAGAGGTTGCCGCCGGGGAAGCCGAACGCTTTGTGCCGGCATGGGTCGCCGAGGCAGTGTTTTATCAAATCTTTCCCGAACGCTTCCGCAACGGTGATCCGTCGAACGATCCCACGCGAGAGTCTCTCGAAGATGCCGACAGAGTTCCCGAAAACTGGCGGATCACGCCTTGGACGAGCGATTGGTATGAACAAGCCGATTGGGAGCGGACGCTCAGCGAAAACTTTTATGATCAGGGCGTGTTCCATCGCCGTTACGGCGGCGACCTGCAGGGCGTTCTCGACAAGCTCGATTATCTCGAGGACCTGGGGATCAATGCGATCTATTTCAATCCCGTGTTCTACGCCCGCTCGATGCACAAATACGATGCCTCGGCAATGCATCACATCGACCCTCATTTCGGCCCCGATCCTGAGGGTGATTTGCGGTTGATCGCTCAAGAAACAAGCGATCCCAAAACCTGGCAATGGACCGCCGCGGACAAGTTGTTTCTCAACGTCGTGAGTGAAATTCACAAACGGGGCATGCGCGTCATCATCGATGGTGTGTTCAATCACACGGGCCGCGATTTCTTCGCGTTTGCCGACATCCGTGAAAAACAAGCAGCCTCGCCCTACAAGGATTGGTACATCATTCAATACTTCGACGATCCGGCAACGCCGCACAACGAATTTCGCTACAAGAGTTGGTGGGGCTTTGAAAGTTTGCCCGAATTTGCAGACACGAAAGACCAAGACGACCTGCACCCCGGCCCCAAGAAGTACGTTTTCGATATTACTCGCCGCTGGATGGACCCCAACGGCGACGGCGATCCGAGCGACGGTGTTGACGGTTGGCGGCTCGACGTGGCCAATGAAGTGCCATCCGGCTTCTGGAG
>JBGTEU010000830.1:0-12045 GCA_041747595.1 Bythopirellula sp. | reverse complement strand
GGCGACGTGATGCTCGCCCATGCATGGCCCGGCTCGATTTGCACGTCGTCGCTGGGGTCGACCGTGCCGCGATCGATGGTGAGGGGCACTTTGGCCGTGTAGCCAATGCCGTATTGGTTGTCGATTTTTTTCGGTTTGTTCCAAGGCAAGAGCGGCTTGCTGCATAGCCCCCGGCCCCCCAGCGCTACGAGTTCCCCCGCGCCTTGACGAGCGATCAACCAGTCGATTTTCTGACTCGTGACAAGATAGTTCTCGTCCGTGCAGATGCCGGTTTTAAGAACGACTTCCGTCCCGACGGGGGCGAGCACGCGCTCGGGCGTGATGGTAAGCGTCTCGGGGGGAACCGTGGCGGGCACGACGGGGATCGGAGCCCCTGGTGCGCCAGGCACGACGTTCGCCGGGGGAAGCACGGGTTGCGGGAAAAAGGGATCGGTATAGACCGGCGGGGCGGTGGCATTTCCCGCGACAACGGCGGGCTGAACCGGGTACCCCTGCTGACCCGGATAAATAAACAGCCGCTCCCCGGTGGGGTCGATTCGCGGTAATCCGGCACAGCCAAAGCTTATGAGCGCGCAGACCGCGAGCGCAATTTGCACCAACAGGCGTCCTGGCATAAGTCCGCACATAGCAAAGTCACTCGAAATCGTTACGCACCGCGAGCTGGCCGGTTCAGAACCGGTGGGCGCGGATTTTCACTGTTAAAATCTAACGCCTGGGGAAAATCATGATGCCGGAAAGCAACACCCGTGTTGAGTTTGGTCAACTTTGCAGGTGCAGTTTGGCGGTTCGGAGAGAAACGCCGGTGCTGTGAAATGTGCTGATTTCAGCGAGCGAAACCATTGCACCGGCTAAAATAGGCCCGGTCTGCCAAAGTGGGTTGAATTGCCGCATTTTCTTGCGTCCCCATGCGAAGCGAATTACCATGAAGGTTGGCCCGATTTGCCTGCTCTGCCTGATTTTGGCAGATGCTAAAGTCAGCCACCGCGAGTCCTATTTCGCTCGCCCGGAACAGACCTATCGTCGTTGTGCTTTGAGGTAATCATGCGGACTTTGATCGATCCCCGTCACCGAAATTGGTTCTTTGCATTGTTGCCGGCGCTTTGCTTGGCAACGCTCATGAGCTTGCCGTACGCCCAAGCCCAAGACAACGGCGGCGATGATGGTGGCGATGACGATGAAATCATCGCGGCAGGCGTGGCCGTAGATGCCGATGGCGTCTTGCGGCGTTTGACCGTGAGCGATCTCGGCGGCAGCCTCGCCCGTGAACGTGCCCAACAAGCTCTCGCTAGTTTGGATGCCGACGTCGCCCAGCGTAGCGAGCTACGCAAGGTGTCGCTCACCCGGCTGGCCAAGCTCATCAAGAAATCCATTGACGAAGGACACGGCCCCGACGAGGCGATGAAGCATTTGGCGGGCCTGACGCGGATCAAGTACGCGTTCTATTATCCCGAGTCGCAAGACATCGTGATTGCCGGCCCCGCCGAGGGCTGGATGCAGGATCTCGCCGGTCGTCCCGTGGGAATAGAATCGGGCCGGCCCGTGTTGGAGCTGCAAGACTTGGTGGTTGCCCTGCGGACTTTCGCTCCCAATAAGAAATCCAAGCCGCTGGTGTATTGTTCGATTGATGCGACCGATGAAGGCCTTTCCCGGATGCAACAATTTCTCAGCCAGATCGGCATCTCGATTCAACCGAACGACGAGCAATTTATCGTTGAAGGCCTGCGTGAAAGTTTAGGCCTGCAAGTGGTCACCGTCGGCGGCGTCCCCGCGAATACCCATTTCGCGCAGATTTTGGTGGAAGCCGACTATCGCATGAAACTGATCGGCATTGGCTTGGAAGAACCGGCCGCCAATATTCGCAGTTGGATTTCGCTCACAAATTTTGCTTCGGTGGCACGCAACGCGATGGTGCGCTGGTGGTTTGTTCCCGATTATCAACGGATTCGCGTCTCCGAGGATGGCCTCGCGGCGGAGTTCGTCGGCAACGGCGTGAAACTGATGGGCGAAGACGAAGTGGTGGCCAAGGATGGTTCGCGTCGTCAGGCGGGCGGGCAGAACCGTGCCAGCCAGCGCTTCACTCAAGGATTCACGGAAAAATATGGACAACTCGCCGACCGCGATCCGGTGTACGCCCAATTGCGTAATTGCATCGACATGCTTGTGGTCGCCGCCCTGTTGCAGAAGAACGATTTCTACGGCCAAGCGAATTGGGACCTTTCGGTCTTGGGGGATGAGAAGGCCTATCCCGTCGAGACTTACAATGCCCCCAAACACGTGAATCCGATGGTCAACAGCGTCTGGAAAGGCTCGCGGCTAGCCACCCCCGTGGGCGGCGGCGTGCAAGTGCGGGCGTCCCAAGCCCTGGAAGTCGAAAACATGCTCACCGACGAAAAAGGCGAAGTCGCCGCCGCCCGCAAGTCGGTGCCGATCGCCGATCTCGCCGCCGACAAATGGTGGTGGGATTAATAGTGTCA
Organism: Bythopirellula sp.; assembly: GCA_041747595.1. GTDB lineage: Bacteria > Planctomycetota > Planctomycetia > Pirellulales > Lacipirellulaceae > Bythopirellula. The sequence goes on along the minus strand of JBGTEU010000830.1, from coordinate 9,571 downwards.
TTCCGACAGGAGCTCCGCGACGGGAGGAATCTGCGTTCTTCGCTGGCACTTATTCCAAGCGAGCATGTACTGCAAACCAGTTCCCTCGGGTCGTAGCCACAAATATTAGTGTTGGCCCTCGGGATGACAATTGCTACATGTTATTGTCCACGCATATCACACGCAGATCGCAAACATTGGTATGCGTCGGCCCCGTCTTGATGAGTCCGCCCACGCTTTCGAAAAAATGATACGCGTCGTTGCACGCTAAGTAATCATTCGCATCGAGCTTGAGTTCGCGGGCTCGCGCGGCAATTCCTCCATCCACGAAGGCCCCCGCTGCGTCGGTGGGGCCATCTTCGCCGTCGGTGCCGCCCGACACGAGTGCCACCCCCTGCCAGTCGTGTAGCTCGGAGAGTGCCGCCAAGGCGAGTTGCTGATTGCGTCCGCCGAGGCCGCGCTCTTGTGGATCGCAGAGCTTTACCGTCGGTTCGCCTCCTGAGATCAAACAGTCGGGGCCATCTTTTTTCCGCATGTTGGCCGACATTTCCATCAATCGGCTTGCGACTTCCTCGGCGGGGCCTTCGGACTGGCGAGCCGAAACCATGGCGTGGCTGTAACCGAGCCTTTCCGCCTCGATCCCCGCGGCATCGACCGCCGCGGCGTTATTACCGATGACAATGTTAGTGATAAGCGGAGGATTCGCAGTGTCGCTGGCAACCGGCTTCGCTTTGATTTGCAGAAGCTCAATTGCCGCTTTGCCTGACGGATAATTCTGCATCTGGAGATCATGCAGGACTTGAATAGCAAGTTCCGGGGTTGGCACTCGCGGTACCGTCGGCCCTGAAGCAACAAGTGAAAGATCGTCGCCCAGCACGTCCGACAGAATGAGCGAGACCAAGTGGCCCGCTCGGCAAGCGCGGGCCAAGCCGCCCCCTTTGACGCGGCTCAACTCGCGGCGGACCGTGTTGAGCTGTTCGATGTTGCCACCCCGTGCGGCGATTTCGCGCGCGAGGTCCACTTTGGCATCCAGCGGAAAACCTTCCATCGGCGCTGGCAGCAGCGCGGATCCACCACCGGAGATCAGGCAAATACACAGATCGTTCGGGCCAAGGCTAGCCACGAGCTGCAAAATTTCCTCGGTTCCTTTCACGCCTGCAGCAGTCGGTTCGTTGATTCCAGCTGGCCGGGCGGCGTGCAGATGAACCACTTGTGTCGGCTCGACGCAATCGGCGGGGACATTGACCCAACCGGCGACCTGCTTTTCGCGGAGCCATTTTTCGCCGAGCACATTTTCGAGGGCGACCGTCATCGCCGCCCCCGCTTTGCCGGCGCCGACAATCGCGATTTTTCCCAGCGTACGAAGATCGAATTCTTCCTCTCCGATCCGCAAAACGTTTGCCTCGACGGCCACGAACCGCGGAATCAAAGAGGCGGGCCGCACCGCATCGATGCCGGCCCGCCAAATTCGCAGGGCATCCGCTCGCAATTGTTCGCCGTCTCGCCGCATACGAGCAGTGTGGCGAATCCGCGAAGCGGTCGCAATCGGGAATTAAGGCAGACTGGCAACTTCGCCCGTCAGGCGCGCGGAAAAAACTATTGCCGCGCATTGCCGGGGTTTTGTCCCGCGACCGTGGCGCTGCTTGGCCGCAAGGTCCGCACGGCGAGCTTATCCACCTGTGCGCGGCCCAAGCCCGAGAGGGCGAGCGAAACAACCAACTGCGTGTCGGAGGGGACGCCGCGTAGAATGCGAAACGATTGCCAACTGGGGGCGTGCGTCACGCGGGTTGCCATGCCTGGCCCGCCGAGCGAATCGATGATCTGCAAGCCGTCGACCGTGCCGATCAACTCCTCGGGAACGCGAACCATGCCCGTGATTTCCACGAGCTCGCCGGCTTTCACCGCGATGGGTGCCGAGCTGATCCACACGGGCGCCGTGGGAACCACCGAAATGGGGGCATGACTCTCGGTTCCATGCGCCTCGAGCTCCAAACAATAACTGCCATCATAAGGTGCGTCGGGACTCAATCGCACCGTGGAAGTAATTCCCGGAAGCGGCAACTGTTGATGCCGCCAACCCGATTCCAACAGGGCGGGCAAATTTTCAAAGCTGCCACCGGCAAGTAATTCTGGACCTTGCTGAGCATTGGCAAGGGAACTCGCCAACCGCCGCGCATCGACAAGCGTCACCACACTGAATTCGAGCGGTGTCGCCACGCTGGCGGATGCGCTGCCGTTGCCGTTCCGCAGCAAATACTCGGCCTGCGAAAGGGTGCGCTCGACGGCGTTGGTGCGCTGGCAGGCCAGTTCCGCGTAACCGCTGGCCAAGTCTTTGTCACATGCGGCGAGTTCTTGCTTCGCGCGGCTCAGCAGCATCCGAAACACTTCAGCGTTGTCACTCGGCTGAGCGCCGCTGGCGACAACTTGCTGAAGTTCGTCATACCGATGTGCCGTGATGTCGCGCTGCAATCTTGCGGCTCGTCCGGCGATCTGTCGCAGGTATTGTGAAACCTGCGAGAAGGCTTGGGCATCGCTGGAAAGCATAATCAAACCGTCAGCGGGCAGGGAATCGACCGACACTTGCAAGCCGCCCGTGGTGCGCTCGTGACGCAACCGTTTCGCGCCCGTGAGCGTGAGCAGATAAACGTCGGTCGACTCGGCAACGCCGGGGACCACAAACGAGACGGCTCCGGGCACGTGGAAAGATTGTTGCGAGCGGAAATCACGCGACCAGCCAATCGGCATGAGCAAGTGGCTTCGTTCGGCTTGAAACACCATCGCTGAAAGTCCCGGTTCGCTGCTGTGGCCGATCCCGGTGACTTTTCCCGTGGCGAGCCAGGGGGTCAACATTCGCAGCCGCAGATTGATGAGCTCGAGATTTCGCGCGCGCTGCTTGGTAGCGGGGTCTGTTGCTGCCAGGGAGGAATGCGAAGTGAAAACAAATTCACGGCATTTCACGCTCATTGCCGCGGCGGTGAGCGCGGTCAGGTGATCGTAGGCTGCACATAGCGAAACACCACCGTTCCCACCACGTAGGGCGGTCACTTGTTGCGAACGCAGGGGGCCAAACTCGCTTTCGATGGTGGCCCAGATGGGCGTGCCGGGTCGCGCGAGCCGTTGGCGTTGCCCCAGCCAAGTCACATAATCGCGCAGCGTGAGATCGGTACCCAACACCTCTCTGCCCAGCACGATGGCGTCGGTGGCACGGCTGGCATCCCGCGAGAGTTGCTCGCAGGTCATTACCGTGAGCCGCGATTCGCGTGGATCGTGATGCTGGATCAGTTGCTTGAGTCGAGCGACTTGCTGCAGGTCTTCGGTGGCGACCAGTTCCCCCAAATCCCAGGCCAGCACGGGATTCCATTGGCTGGAAATGCCATGGCGCGTGAGTTCGTCGGCGCTCGGTGGCCGGCAAATGAGCGAAATGCCAAGCCGATTCGCCTCGGCAAGATCGGCAGACGTGGGCTGCCGGGCGATCCAAATGGAATTGAAGCCGAGCTTCGCCAAATATTCGAATTGTTCCCCTTGCCACTGGATGATGCGATGGACGGGCGAGGTGTCGACCTTGCGTTTCGGTTGCGGAACATTGAATACGGGCGGTTTTTCCATGGGAACGCCGGGTAGGAGCGGACCGTCCAGCTCCGTTGCAGACTCTGCCGTGGCGAGTTGCAGTTGTGAATCGCGGACGCGGTCCTGCAAGATGCCGTCGACCTCGATCCAATCGACGCTAAGTTCGGTGATTCCCGCTCCACCAGGAACCAGGAACACAAGGTGCGAAACATACGCCCCACGCTCGTCGATCGAATCAGCCGTTTGCAAGCGAGCAACGCGGGCTTGCCGTTCCAAGAGTTTGGGCAAGTCGGTGAGCAACAACTTTTCGTTTAGCAGGCCCCGGCTGAGATTGCCGCCCCGCACCAAGATTTCGTGATGTCTCCCGGTCTTGGAATTCTGGCTGCGTGGCAACACCACGCGTGCCGCGATCTGAACGCCCGGCCGATTGCTGCGAATCATCGCTGCGAGACGCAGTTCCGAGATCACGGGGGCCGTGGGTAAGTTGAAGACCAATTGGGCACTTTCACCCGCCGGTCCTTGTAGCTGAACCAATTCGGCTCCGGTGCCCTCCCGCTGCGGCTGGTACTCGATGCGCTGATCGAGCAGTTTGAAATTGCTGCTCTCGAGCAACCGCAGCATCGGGGTCTCGCCGTCCATTTCATCGCGAAAGGTCGGGGCGGCCGCGTGGAGGGCACAGGCCGAGAAGAGGGTGAGTTGGAGGAGGGTGAATAATTGCACCGCTCGCAGGCAGAATTTGGCGGGTGACTGCCGCGGGAATCGCCCAAAATGTCGCCTTGCCCGTAACATTCGTTTAAAATCCATGCTCAGGCCCACTTGTGGGGGCAGGCTCGAGTGGTTGACTTGCCTGAGAAGCGGATGTTGAAAGAATTCAACATCGAAGTAAGGAGACCGAAATCGCTGTAAGTCGGGCTTGTATCAGGAGTTCAGTTCAGCCGCTAGTTCAGTACGGGGCGGGAATTCAACACGCAACCCTAGGGGTTGGAGAAGTTGCCAGGGCGTTGCGTGTGCGTAAGTCGTTAATATACAATTGGTTGCGTTAGCTAGCCGGTGAGGGGGAGCTGGATTGGTATGCACTCTGCTTTATTGCCTGCCAAACCCCACTCATCTTCGGAGACATGACATGAGCAGCATTCAAGACTCTTCTTTTTCGGCCGTCGAAAGCATTCCCGCTGATCTGCAAAGACTGGCCGAATCGATCCATACTCTGCCTCCTGATGTCGCTTCCCACTTGGCTCCGCTGGTGGATGCGGTAGTTGAAAGTACTCGTCGTCGCCGCCGGATTCTCACGCTGGTGCAAGATGCCTTGGGGCAGTTGCGATTGGACATGAAGTATTTAATGTTCGATCTTGAAGCAACCCGCCGGGAACGCGATGAATATCGCACCAAACTCGAAGAGTTCGAGAGTTGAGCAGATTTCCAATCCGACCCTTCTCTGATAAAATAATTCTGGTTGGCAAGCAACTGATTCGTGCAAACGCACATGCTGATTGAGCGGACGCCCATCGTTCCGCGGGCGGCACTACCGTCGAGTTTGCTGCCAATTTTTGGAATCCCAGGCAAGCCGGAACTGCGGGGATCTTTGCCGCCTTATGATTTCGACGTAGACGGGCACGCGCTATGGTCACTGATCTGACTGCCGAACAATTGGCGCAGCGTGCTTTGGACGTGAATATCGTTTCCGAAGACGAAATACGTGGGGCGTGGGCTGAGGTTGGCACGCACAACGCCGACTACGAAGAGTTCAAGCAGATTCTCGTCCGCCGCGGCTTGCTCACGAATTTCCAACTCGAACGGCTCGAGCAGGGCTACCGCACCGGTTTCGTCTACGGCGATTACAAGGTGCTCTACCTCGTGGGCGCCGGCACGTTTGCCCGCGTCTATCGTGCCGCTCATCGCGAGACCAACGAGTTGTTCGCGCTCAAGGTGCTCCGCAAAAGCAAGAGCGACGACCCTTCCGAAGCCGATCTCTTTCGGCGTGAAGGAGAACTGGGGATGCAGCTCAAGCATCCCAACATCGTAGCGATTCACGAAGTTTATTCTAAAGGAAAAACGCATTACCTCGTGATGGACTTCGTGGAAGGGCATAACCTGCGCGACTTTTTCAAGGTCCGCGGAAAGTTCGAGCCCTTGGAAGCGGCCCGTATCACCGAGGGTATGGTTAGCGGGCTGAGTTACGCCTTTCAAAAGGGAATCACCCATCGCGACCTGAAAATGTCGAACGTCATTGTCTCGAGCGACGGCGTGGCGAAACTGGTCGACTTCGGCTTGGCTGGCCTGGGGGGAACCGTGGAAGAGGGTGGCGAGGGGGTGAACCCTCGCACGATTGATTACGCTGGTCTTGAGCGCGCGACCAACGTCCGCAAGGACGACATGCGGAGCGATATCTTTTTTGCCGGCTGCATCTTCTATCAGCTCATGAGTGGTCATACGCCGATGTCGGAAAACCGCGACCGCACGAAGCGACTCGACAAATCGCGGTTCCAAAATATCCGTCCTATCTCGGAAGTCGACCCCAAGCTGCCGCTGGCCCTGGTGCGGGTCGTCAACAAAGCGATGGAAATGGACCCCGACCGGCGGTATCAGACCCCCGCCGAGATGCTGGCCGATTTGAAACTCGCCGCCAAACGCGTCAGGGAAAATCGGGATTTGCCCGTGCAAGCGGCGGAATCAGGCCCTTTGGAGGGCCACGACGCCAATGGGGAACCACGCAAATTGATGGTCGTCGAATCCGACACCAAAATGCAAAACGTGCTCCGCGACTTGTTCAAAAAGTACGGCTACCGCGTGCTCCTCACGAGCGATCCTGACAGGCTGTTCCAGCGATTTTACGAGAACAGCAAAACAGCCGACGCCGTCGTGCTGAGCTCCGGCCACATCGGTTCCAGCGCGGTCGAGGCGTTCAATCGTTTTGGCGAGGAGTCCTCGACCAAGAGCACGCCGGTCGTGTTGCTGTTGGGAGATCAGCAGGCTGCCTGGCAAAAAAACGCCAAGCCGGATGAGCACCGCATCGTGCTGCAAATGCCGGTCAAGTCGAAAGAGCTTCGGCAAGCGATTCTGAAGATCTTGCCCAGCGATTGAGCGAATTCCGCAAACAGCGCGCGATCACAGTTTGACGTTTTTCTCAATTTCGTGAATCTTTTCCACTCGTCGCGAGTGGCGGCCCCCTTCGAATTCGGTGTCGATCCAGACTTCGACCATCCGCTCGACGCTCCGCGGGCTAAGCATGTCGGCCGACAGGCAGAGCACGTTCAAATCGTTATGCCGGCGGCTGATTTCCGCCGTGACCTCGTCGGTGATCGGCGCGGCGCGGACGTTGGGAAATTTATTGGCCGTGATCGCCATACCGATGCCGGTGCCGCAAATCAAAATGCCGCGGTCGACGGCCTTGTCGCTCACCTTGCGAGCCACCAGCGCAGCGAAGTCGGGGTAATCGACCGATTCCGTCGCAACGGTCCCCACGTCTTCGACTTCGTGACCTTTGGTCTGCAGGATCGCAGTCAATTTTTCTTTCAGGTGATATCCCCGGTGGTCGCTACCAATAGCGATGCGCATTTCAAAACCTTTCCTACGTTTCAAACGAGCCAGTTTGCCTTGTTTGTCGTGGCTTCTCGGCAGTGAGAAACCGCTCTTTTGAGTACCAGTAATTCTAGCAAAAATCAATCGACTTCATTCTTTGCCGAAGCGCCTGTTCTACCTGATCCGCACATTCGCGATAAAGTTCCTTGGGTCCGCCGATGGGGTCGTTGATGTCCCCCCCGTCAACCCGCAAGGTCATCGTTCGGTTGCTGGCCTCGGGCCAACGTCGCAAAATCGCATGGCGGTGTCCGCTCGTCATGGTCAAAATCATGTCCGCATGGCGAACCAATTTATCAGTCAACGGCTGCGATTCGTGCTTCGAAATGTCGAGACCCAGTTCTTGCAGCACTTCCACGGCTTCGATGCTGGCGGCACAGCCCGGTACCGCGGCCACTCCTGCCGAGACGACGATCACGCCGCGGTGCTCCAATTCGGTGATCGGGCAATGAAGTTTCTCGGACACGATCTTTTTGAGCAGCATCTCCCCCATGGGGCTTCGGCAGGTATTCCCCGTACATACCAACAACACGATCATGGCTGACAAGCGATCCAAAGCACTTTTCCCCACAACGCCTTCTCTCAGGCAATTGTATTCGTTTCCCCAGACCCGAACCACCGTCGAGGGCTGCCCGTAGCGGCAGGGGCCGTCGTTAAGCACCAACGCGACATGATCGCGGAGGCTGTGGACGGCTTCTTCGGCGGTTTTCGCGTCCGGCTCCCCCGAGCGATTGGCGCTGGTGAGTGCGATCGGGCCCGCAAGCATGCTCAGCACGTCGAGCAAGATATTGTGTGCCGGGACCCGCAAACCGACCGTGCCATTGGGGGACACCGCTTGCTGCACCGACTGCGGCAACCGCCTTACCAGGCTTTCTTCATTGTTATTGTCGACCACCAACGTCACCGGTCCCGGCCAGCACCGGCGGGCAAAACGCTCGGCGAGCTTTCCCGGCCGCGGCGCGTAATCCAGGGCTTCTTCCGCACTTTTGATGGCCAGTGCGAGCGGTACGTCGGGCGAACGGCCTTTCGCCGCAAAAAGCCGCTCGATGCCACCGGCGTTGCGGGCGCTGGCACCGAGCCCGTAAACCGTTTCCGTGGGAAAGACTACCAACTTGCCTTCCGCCAGGGTCTGCACCGCACGGTGAACGACGTCGCGAGTATCATCGGTTTGGCGAAGGTCGATATGAATTGGCGGCATAGCAATCGGCTGAAGCCAAGGGATAAACTAGAAAATAAGCAAGCCGCTATTACCGCTTCACCTGTTCCGCCAGAGAGACTCGTTAACTTTGCCACCTCATTGGGCCGCCACATGAGGGCCGCGTCGTGGGGGACTAATTAATATAGAGTTTCCGCCAATCGGGGGTCAAGCAGTTGCTCCCTCGATAGCCGACTCGATCTCCTTATGGAATAATAGGTTACGATCTGCGGCGAGAGAGGGCTCGCAGTTCGCCTCGATTCGCTAAATTGGAGTGAAGCCCGTTCTTGCCAGCACCCAGCTTGTCCTTTCCAACCTTCAAGAGAACCGCGCATGAGTGACGTGAAATCGATAGAAAAAGAGGCCGCTGAGTTTGCCCAACGTTACAGAGCCGTCAGCGAACAGTTGGGCCGCGTCATCGTGGGACACAGCGACATCGTGAATGGCGTGCTCACCTGTTTGTTCGTGGGGGGACACTGTTTGCTTGAGGGGGTCCCCGGTTTGGGGAAAACGCTGCTCGTGCGGACGCTCGCCGAAACGCTCGATCTCGACTTCTCGCGGATTCAGTTCACGCCCGATCTGATGCCCGCCGACATCTTGGGGACCAACATGGTGGTGGAGACTCCCGAGGGTCGGCGAACCTTTGAGTTCCAAAAGGGCCCCATCTTCACGCAGATTTGCTTGGCCGATGAAATCAACCGCGCCACACCCAAAACGCAATCGGCGATGCTGGAGACGATGCAGGAACACAAAGTGAGCATCGCGGGCAAAGTGTTTCCTATGAAATTGCCGTTCTTCGTGATGGCGACCCAAAATCCCATCGAGCAGGAAGGGACCTACCCGCTGCCCGAAGCGCAGCTCGACCGCTTCTTCTTCAAGCTTGTCGTGGGTTATTCGAATCGCGAAGAGCTCGCTACGATCATCGATCGCACGACTCGGGGAGTGACCGTGCAGCCTGAAAAAGTCATGGATGGGGGCGAAATTCTTCGTTGGCAAAAACTCATTCGCGAAGTGATCATCGCCCCGCACGTTCAAGATTACATCGTGCGGCTCACGCTGGCCACGCATCCTGGCGGGCCGTTTGCCGTGCCGATCACCAATCAATATCTCCGTTGGGGAAGTAGCCCCCGTGGGGCGCAGACGGTTACGCTCGCCGCCAAGGTGCGGGCCCTGCTCCATGGCCGGTACAACGTGAGCTTCGACGACATCCGCCGCGTGTTGCTGCCCGCCATGCGGCACCGGGTGATTCTCAAC
>JBGTEU010000829.1:0-11087 GCA_041747595.1 Bythopirellula sp. | reverse complement strand
ACAGTCGTCGTGGCAGTCAAAAGGAATATTGCATGAGTGCATCACTTCCCACGGATAATCTCGAACTCACGCCACAACGCTGCATGCAACTGCTCGTTGAACGCCGTCGCATGTGGATTATTCCTACCGTCGTATGCGCTGTGTTGGCAGTTATCTATGCCCTGTTCATGACGCGATATTGGGAAGCTTTTCAAGGCATGGTCGTGCGGGACGAAGCGTCGGTGTCTTCCAGCAAACAGCCGGGAAAATTCGCGGATCTGTATGAAATGCGGACCTTCCAGGAAACGATTCTGGAACTCGCCAAGAGCCAGCACGTCGTTTCAACGACGATAAAAAACGTTGCCCAAGCGGAGACGGGTCAAACACCACCCGAGCCCGATGCCGAGCAAATTGAAAAGTTCCGCAAACGACTCACCATGTCGCCACCCGATGGCGCTGAATTCGGTAAGACCGAGATTTTCTATTTCTCCGTAAAGGATCCCAGTCGCGAGCGCGCGATTCAATTGGTCGGCGAACTCTGCAAGCAACTCGCGATTCGACTCGGCCAGCTTCGCCAAGAACGTTCCCTGGGGTTGGTCAGCGAATTGGACAAGCAGTTGCAACTCGCAAACGAAGCTTACCAAACTGAGAACACGCGGCTCAAGGAATTTGAATCGCAAGTGGGCGCGGACCTGGGCGAGTTGCGATTGCTGCATTCCGGTACGGGCGGGCAGAGTGACCTCCGCCAGCAAATGATCGACCTGGAGAAAGAAAGCCGCGTCGCGGAAGCTCGACTCGCCGAGGCGGGAGACCTGTTGGTCGTCCTGCAGGCGGCCCAAGATAATCCCGAACAATTGGTCGCCATGCCGGGCAGTTTGCTCAAGATTCAGCCTACGCTGCAGCGGCTCAAGAATGGCTTGGTCGACGCCCAGCTTCAAGCCTCGAAGTTGAGCAGCACGCGCACGCCAGACCATCCCAATGTCCGGGCGACGCTTGAAGCCGTGGAACGCATTCGCGCGGAACTTCATCAAGAGCTCGCGGTGGTGATCGAGGGTTTGCAGGTCGAAATCGGCTTGAGTTACAACCGCCTCGAAGTTCTCAATTCCCAGATTGCCGATTTACAAAAGCGGTTAAGCAATTTGGCCGAATCGCGCGCTGAATATTCGAGCCGCGTGGCGAGCGTCGAAAATAGCCGCTTGGTTCTGAATCAGTCTCGCAAACAGTTGAGCGAAGTGCGAGCCAAGCAAGTGGCCGCTTTGACCGCGCATTTGGTGACACCGATCGATACTCCCGAGACGGGCCCCTACCCCGTTGGCATGGGACGCACGATGGTTGTCATTCTGGGGACATTCGCTGGCTTGGTCCTGGGAGTCGGTTGGCTGTTTCTCAATCTGCCGGCCGGCCAGTACTCGGCATCAGCTCAAGAGACAACAGCGCCACTCATCCAACCTGCCACGGCTGCCAGACCTGTTCCGAAGCCTGCCGAAAGCGGCTTCGATTTCAGCAGTTACACCAAGAAACTCCGCGAAGGTGCGGCTCAGCCGACAGCCACGATTCCTACTGCAAAGCCAGTGGGTGCGACGACCCCTGTTGACAGCCCTGTTATCGGGCTGCCGTTGACCGACTCCGCACTGACTTTCAAAAGTTCGGCTCCGCTCACGTGATGAGCGTACCTTTTCTCGGCACATAAAAGTATGGAATTCCTCTTAGCAATCCTCGGGGTGGGTGCTTTGGCATGGGGCTTGATCTATGCCCGTTACGGATCGCTCGTCGTCGGTTGCACGATCTTTATTCTTTTCGGCTATGTGTTCACTCGAGATTTTTGGCAACTCGATTTTGGGCCATTGCCGCTGACGCTTGATCGACTCCTCATCGCCGGCCTGGCCGTTCTCTTTGCTTGGCGGTGGTGGCGAGGCGGCATCCAGATTCGACCACTCACAGGTGCCGATTTACTGGCGGCACTCTTGGTGGGCTACCTGACCGTCAGGTGTGTTCTTACCGAGCCTGCGGGAAGTGTCGCTTCGAGCGTCTCGCCCTCTTGGCGTTTGATTGCGAGCTTTTTGATGCCCGCGGCATTGTATTGGATCGTGCGAAATGCGGAACTCGAAGAAAAGCAATGGAAATGGTTGCTCACGGGATTGTCGATTTTAGGTTTGTACTTGGCCTTCACCGGCATTGCAGAAGTCAAACAGCAATGGTGGGCCGTTTTCCCTAGTTTTATTTCTGACCCGAAGCTGGGTACGCACTTTGGCCGTGCCCGTGGACCGGTACTCATGTCGGCAAGTCTCGGCGTTTACCTTGCCGTTTGTTTCTGGGCGAGTTGGTTTTTATGGAGTCAGGTCAACCGTTGGTGGCGTGTTTTGCTGAGCGGCTCGATGCTGCTGATGTGTGCCGCCCTGTATTACACCTACACCCGGTCCTGCTGGTTGGGATTGGCGGCGGGATTGGCAATCGTTCCGCTTTTGCATTTTCCCAAGTCTTGGCGGCCTGCCGTGTTGGCGGGATTGATCATCGGCGTGGGCTTCGGCGGAATGTTCGTCGGCAGCAAGGTCGTCAATATGGGACGCAAGGATGCCGACGGCGATGCCGAGCACTCCGTCTATCAGCGCGCGTCGTTCATTTATGTCTCGATGCGCATGTTCCGCGACGATCCGGTCTTCGGCTGTGGGTTCGGTCGATTTTACGACAAAAAGATGCCCTATTTATCCGACCGCAGCCAACAAATCGAACTCGAATCGATCCGCAAGCTCGATCATCACAACACGTTTCTCAGCATTCTGACTGAAACTGGCATCGTGGGATTTACGCTTTTTCTGGCGACACTAGTGGCCTGGACCCGTGCGGCCTGGCAATTGGTGGCCAACCCACGGTCGCCCCGTTGGGTAAGAAATCACGGGCTGTTTGCGCTCGCCATTCTCATCGTCTACACGGTGAACGCTCTATTCCACGACCTCACACTGTCGCCCAGCGAACAGTGGATACTCTGTTTGATCTCAGGGATTGCCGTTGGCTTGCAGAGCATGTCAAGAACCGCAATCGCTAGCGAAGCAAAACTTCCCGCAATTGTGCGAATCGAGGAACCCAGGGGAATCAAATTGGCACTTCAACCTGCAGGTCAACGGATGTTAAAGCAAGTTTCGCTGTTTGGCATGAAGATTCACGCCGTCGAGATGAACACTGCCGTTGAGACGGTATTGTCATGGTGCCATGAACCGGCGAAGGCTGCGTGTCGATACGTGGTGACTCCCAATGTCGATCACACCGTGATGTTCCAAACGCGAGCCGATTTGCGGCACGCCTATGCCGGTGCGGCGTTGGTGCTTGCCGACGGTGCCCCCGTGGTGTGGGCGTCTCGACTGCTGCGCCGTCCGCTCCCGGAGCGCGTTGCCGGCAGCGATTTGGTGCCCGCACTCTTTGACGCGGCGAATCAGAACAGCGAGAATCCGCTTCGAGTTTTTTTACTCGGTGCCGCGTCGGGGGTTGGGGAACGGGCGGCCCGAGCAATCCACCAGCGCTGGCAGAATGTCGAAGTTGTGGGGACCTACTCGCCGCCGCTCGGTTTTGAAAATAATCCGGCCGAAAACCAACGGATTCTGGCTCTAATCGCCGCAACCCAACCCCACTTACTTCTCATTGGTTTGGGAGCCCCCAAGCAAGAACTCTGGGTGCGACGGCATGCCGACCAGTTGCAGGCCCAAGCCGCCTTGTGCGTGGGGGCTACAATTGATTTTCTAGCCGGGGAAAAGTCTCGCTCGCCGCATTGGATGCGATGCGTTGGTTTGGAATGGCTGCATCGGCTGTTAACCGAACCATCGCGACTTACTAAACGCTATCTCCACGACGCATGGATTTTTCCGCAGTTGGTGTGGCGGGAATGGCGGGGGATTCGGACATAGGCCCTGCGAAGATTATGATCCATTCGTTATAGTAAGACGATGGAAAATCGCTTGGCGCTTGTCATTGTGGTTGACGGTCTTCGTGCCTCGTCCCTTGGAACCTACGGTAATACGTCTTTTCCGACTCCGCAACTCGACGAGTTGTCGAGTCGTTCTATAGTCGTCGAGTGGCTGCTGGCCGACTCACCGACACTCGCAGGGTTTTATAAGGGGGCATGGCAAGATCTCCTCCCGCAAACCGGGCAACAAACGGAGGTACGCCGGTGGCTTGTCACGGACGATCCTACTGTGGCTCGGTTGTCGGAAGAGAATTTCAGTGATGTGATCTCCATTGAACCGACCCCAGAGCGAACAGCCGAGGAAATCGAAGAAACCCACGCGGCACGATTCTTTGCGCAAGCGATCGAGCAACTTGCGTTATGGCAAAAGGTTGCCGCGGAACAAAATGCCAACGGTTTACTCTGGATTCACTTTAGCGGCATGTGCGGGCCGTGGGATGCGCCTGCCTCTTTGCGGCGTGAATTATTGGACGAAGACGACCCGGTTCCGCCGGAGTTCGTCTCACCACCCAAATCCCTGCAGGGTGTTGACGATCCCGACGAGCTGCTTGGTTACCGCGTCGCCTACGCCGCTCAAGTGGCGGTGCTCGATTCCTGCCTCAGCGGATTTATTGAAGCCTTCGAAGGCTTACCCTCGCCGGCTCGGAAACTCACCATGCTCATGGGATCACGGGGTTTTTCCTTGGGTGAGCATGGGTGCGTTGGTTACGAATGCGGGACGCTCTACAGCGAACAATTGCATCTACCCTTGTTGGTGCTCACCGAAGAAACTCGTGATCCACTGCCGAGGGTGACTGGCTTCGCCCAGTCGATTGATGTGGGGGCAACGTTATGTGATTGGCTCGACACCGAGGATCGTGCCCTGGATTCAGCAGGAATCTCACTGGTTCCGTTCCTGTCGGACGAGGCTGGCAAATTTCGCGAGTTCGCGGTCGCAGTTGCCGCTTCGGGTGAACAACTGGTTCGCACCCCTGCTTGGCTTATGAAGCAAGGCGAGCAAGTCGAGTTGTTTGCCAAACCGGACGACCGTTGGGAGGCGAACGACATTGCCAGCCGTTGCCCCGAGATTGTGCAACTGTTGACGGAACTGCTTACAAAAAACCTGCAAGCCAGCAATGCTGGTACGGTGCCAATTCAACCATCGCTGAGCGAAGAGCTCGTTTCTCCCTGGCGTTAGTCAGCTAGCACGATCTAGCGGTCATTTACACTCAGGACAATTGGCCTAGTGACCCCGGCTGGTCGTATCTACAATCCGCCACCCAATTTAGGCGATGTGCCAGCATTTTGATGACCCAAGGATGTGTCACCAATGCGCTGAGTATTTCGGCATCGTCTGTTCCTTTTTCAATTCGGTGACCCATGATCGGACAAGGACGTCCGATATCTTGGAATCCCATGAGCGGCGCACGGATTGCCGTGCGCAGATTCAGATTCCTCGCGCGCTCCGTTTTGCTTTTTATGGTTGCTTGTTCGGCGTGGGGACAGAGCTGTCTCGCAGAAGAAATCAGCGTCCGTTTACGATTGGCTTGGGGCAGCGGCGACTCGGCCAAGCATCGTTGGGTGGGGCGGATTTCCTGCCCCGAGGCGACGCTTTCTGATCTGCAACCACTCGGCATCGAAGCCGACGCCCCCGCGGCAATTCTCTTGATCGACAATCAGATCGTGGTCGAACCGTGGGAAAAGCGAGGCTTCGACGGTTGTGACGTCACCGTTGTCGGCGAAGCCGAAGCGAGCATTCGCTTTGAGCTCCGCTCGGAACAAGCGAGTTCTCCCACTGTGATCGAAGTGCCGCTCGGCAAATTAGCGACGGAACATATTCCTCCCCAACCACTCGACTCGTTGGGAAGCTTTGTCGTGGGATACCGCTGTCCGGGTGATCGATTCCGCGTACTTGTCAATCGCGAGAACCTGATTTTTCAGCCTGGAGAAATATGGCCGCTGCGGTTGCAAACCGATTTTGCCGCGGAGTTGTCCACGAGTCCCATCGTGGTAGAAGTCTTATTGCGCGAAGTTGGCAAAGACTCGGTCTTATGGCAATCGACGCAGGTCATCAAGGCCGATTCCCCCGCGCCCGATCTCGTCGCACTCGAGGTGGCTTGTCCCCTGGTCGAGGGTGCCTATCGTTTGTCGCTGAGCGCGCGGACCGAGCAAAGTTTTGCCACGCGTTTTGTGCCCGGTCAGGGAATTAAACCTTTTGCCACGCGTGAGATCGATTTGGTGGTCATCGACCCCTCGGCAAAATTACCGCCGCTCGTTGATCATTGGACGACGTTGTTGTCGATTGACCCCGCCAACCCTAGTTGGTGGCAACGTCTGCCGACGTGGGCACAAGTTTCTCGGCTCACGGGGAAACCTCCCGGCTCGATTGGCAACGTCCGCTTGCTTTCTCGCGAAGGAGATGCCAACGGATTTGTCGCGTTACCCCCCTCGGCCAATGAGGCGGCCCCCTATTGGCAATCCTTTGCCCTGCCGGTGCTGGAAGTCGGTGTGCCGCATCTCGTGGAAATTTCTTACCCCCGCGGAGAACGCCAACATTTGGGTGTGAGCATCATCGAGCCCGACGCGGCTGGTCGCGTGATGTCGTCGGTGGTGGATTCGGGGTTCTACGTGGAAGAAGTGATCGAATCGACCTCAGATCAGATCGACACGCACCGAGTCGTGTTTTGGCCGCGCACTTCAAGTCCACAATTATTGATCGTAAATCGTCATGCCAAGCAACCGGGAGTTTTTGGGCGGATCACGCTCTCCCGTCACGATGACCAAGCGGGTCGCTTGGCGGCGAATGGGGAAGTTGATCCTGCTTCACGGCTTATCGCGGGATACATCGCCAAACCGGTCTTCGCACAAAACTTTGGAGCCGCTGAGGTGCTTGATCCGGCGAGCGGTATGAGCGTTCAAAGTTGGTCGACGTTTCTTGACGGGGCGCGACGACTAACGCAGCATTTGAAACTCGCCGGTTATAACTCGGCTTTGGTTTCCGTTGCCGCCGATGGCAGCGCGATTTATCCCAGCGAAACGCTTTGCCCTTCTCCGCGCTATGATACCGGCACGTTAGCGGCAAGTGGCCAAGACCCCATTCGCAAAGACGTCTTGGAAATGCTGCTACGAATTTGCGATCGCGAAGGTGTCCGTCTTGTTCCTACTTTGCAGCTCGCCGCCCCCCTCCCCCGGCTCGAATCTTTGCGAACCGCCAATGAGACCTCAGGAATTGCGTGGATCAATGCCAACGGCCAACAACTCATCGAAGCCAATCGTGGCACGGTGAACTTTGCGGCAAATTACAATTTGCTCGACGAGCGTGTGCAAAAAGAAGTGATCGCGATGGTAAGGGAAGTTGCCCAGCGTTACGGCAAGCACTCCGCACTCGCGGGAATTGCTCTGCAAGTCGATAGCACGGGTTTCGGCGTCTTGCCGGGATTGGAATGGGGCCTCGACGATCGCACGATCGCGACTTTTACCGAGGACACGGGGATCGAAGTGCCGGCGAGCGGCGAGAACCGCTTCCGCCAACGGTCGGCCGCTCTCTCAATCGATCACAAGGCGGAATGGCAGGCTTGGCGGATCAAGAAAGTCACTCAATTCTATGCCCAACTTGCGGAACAGTTGCAGGCCGAACGCAGTGAGTTGAAGTTAATTCTTACCACCGAGAACTTGTTTGCCGATCCCGCGCTCGAGCAAGCCGTCCGGCGGAATGTTTCAAGTTCTAATCGTCTCCAAGAAGTGCTTGCCGAGAGGGGGATTGACCTCAAGCAGTTGGCCGCCATTCCCGGCGTCGAGGTGACCATTACCTGCCGACTTCGTCCCCACGAAAACTTGCAAACGTATGTCGCCGAACTCGTGCTCAATGAAGCCACCCAGCGGAGAGATTTTCTTTCGGCGGAACACAATGCGGCTAACATGGTGTTTCATTCCTTGAGTCAATCGCGCTTGCCGTCGTTTGATGAATTGAGCCCTTTTGGCGCCGACCGCACGCACCTCGTTCTTGCTCATCAAACGATGCCTGCCGGCTCCGCCAATCAGCAGTTCATGATTTCGGCAATTGGCGGAAATCCGATTGGCAGCATTATCCAAGGGGGAGAATACCTCACAACGACGCTGAACTCGGAGCATCGTGATTACTTGCGAACTCTCGAACAAATGCCGCTGGAGACGTTGGACTCGCGCAGCGTGAAGAAACAACCGCTCGTGATGCAGATCGCGCGGAGCGCAGGCGAGACCTATGTGATTTGCTTCAACGAGTCTCCCTGGACGGTGGCGGCAAGATTTGAAGTAGAATCTTCGAGTGCCGTCACGTGGCACAAGTTGGGTTCCGCGGAATACGCTGCGGACCAGGAAAATCCCGCGACCGGCCAATTGGCTGGGGGGAAAACGCAATGGTCTTTGCAATTGGCACCCCATGGACTGCAAGTTTGGAAGTTCGACACGCCCCAACTGCGAGTGGGAGAACCGCAAGTCGCCGAACAGGCGTTCGTTCGGGAGTATTTGCAGCGGCGAATCGAGGAAATCAATACTCGCACGGGCAACTTGGACATCGTGAGGGATTATCCGCAACTGCAGAACCCCGGTTTTGAAATGGAAGACGGAGGAGCACGCATCTTCGGCTGGCAGCCTCGCAAGGGAATCAATGGCGCGGTCGAAGTCGAAACCGCCGTCGTACACGGTGGAGAGCGGGCATTGCGATTGCGAAGCGACGACAACGTCGGCGTCGCAGTGCAGAGCCATTTGTTCGCATTGCCGGCGACCGGCATGTTGGTTGTCGCCGCCCAGGTGCGTGCCGAAGCGATGACGGACAATTCGCGGTTGACTATAGCAGTCGAAACGGAAGAGGGGGGGCAGATTTATCGACGGGTCCGGACTTTGACGCAAGAGACCATCAGGGGCGATCAGTGGACGCCGGTTGAAATCGACGTCCATGATTTGCCGGTCGGAGACGCTGAACAAATTCGAGTACAATTTCATGTCACGGGCAACACGAATCTCGTGCTGGATGATATTAAGTTGTGCGACTTGCGTTTTGACGACCAACGTCGTAGCGAATTTGTAAAACGGGCCTTTGCCGCCAAAGCCGCCCTTCAAGAAAATGAAGTGATCGATTGCCTACGTCTTGTCGATGGCTATTGGTCCCGATATTTGGTGGAATATGTTCCCCCCTTGGTGCGAGAACCCGCTCTTGCGAAGCAACCGGCCAGTGCGGAAAAGGATTCTGGCGACGCCAAAACCAAGGCCGGAGGCCGTTGGCGGAATCTTGTGCCCCGCTTCTGGCGTTAGAGCGAAACCGTCGTTTCGCAACTCTCATACATGGACGAAAGTGGGTTGGGTTCTTCAATGGGCGGGTGCAAGCCGGGGCCGTCCGTGCCGTACCACTTGGCCAATACGGCCCGCCAACCGCCGGGTTGCTTGACCTTACAAAAATCGTCGCGGACCAAGTCCCCTTGGGGATGCAGCCGGGAATACTTGATCCCAAACTTACGCATGTTCGGCAGGCAGCGCTCGGGGCCGTAAAGTTCCTCGGCCAGTCGATAATGCTCGGCGATCACTTCGCGCTGTTCGAATAAGGACGGCGGCTCAGGCAAGTGCAAACCAGCCGCGAGTGCGCGAGCTTGTTGAAAAACCCAAGGGTTGCCGATCGCGCCTCGGGCGACGGTCACGCCATCGACCCCCGTGTAGCGCATCATGTCGATGCAGGCTTGGGCATCGAACAAATCGCCACTTCCCAGCACGACCCGATTGCCAGCGTATTGCTTCAAGTCGCGCAGAAACTCCCACCGCGACGGGCCGTCATAGCGCTGTTTGACCGTGCGGCCATGCACCGTGATCGCGGCCACGCCGAGCTCATAGGCTCTATCAAAAATTTCAAAAAAGTTTTCGCGGCTTTCCGAGGAATCATCGATGCCGCGCCGCATTTTCAAGGTCACGGGAACGTGCGGTGGAACGGCCGCGCGAACGCGCTCGACGATTTCCAAGGCGACCGCGGGTTGGCTCAAATGAAAACCCCCACGGCACCGGCCCAGGACTTTTTTTACGGGGCATCCAAAATTGACGTCGATCACATCGAAGCCCTGCTCGACCAAACGTAGAGCAGCGGGGCCGAATTGCGTGGGATCGGCCCCCATCAGTTGCCCGGCGACGGGGTGTTCCTCATCGGCAACATGCATGATGTGATGGGTTCTGGCCCGCTTGCGAACTTGTAAGATGAACTTGTCAAGCATCACTTCGCAGAGCGTGTAGGGAGCCCCGAACCGGCGGGCAATCAGCCGCATGGCTGTGTCGCTATAGCCACTGAGCGCCGCCTGCACGACGGGAAAGTCGAGCTCGAGCGTGCCGATTCGCAACGTTGTGGGGAGAGGGTGCATGAGAAACTAAATTCTAGCCGAATTCGCAATAATCTGGACACGCTGTGCAAGATGCTCAAGGAGGGTCGATAGCGGCGGATCAGGTCTTATTTCAAGCGACGCGGGTCCGCTCACGGTTGAGTACAAGGATATCATTCCCTGTGAGCGTGGCGATACAGCGAGTCCGGCCGTCGCGATCAAGAAACTCAACTTCTAGGCCATCCGGTGGTAGCAGCTCCACAACAGTGCCGATGTCGCCGACCTCAACGTCCGATTCTCCGGCGCTGTTTAGGACCGCAATTATGTCGAACAGTTGTGGCTGTCGTGCTTTATTCATAAATATCTCTACTCTCTATAGTATAAAGCAGGTTACCAGCCGAGGAAAATCTCTCATCACAGGCTGGAAGCCTGCGCCACTTGAAAACACCTTGTTTTTCCGAAGCGGCCGAGCATCTCTTTGAAAAACATCGGAATTTTCTCGAAGCGGCCAAGCTTTTGGGGGGTGTCTCCCTGTGGTCATCCCCACGGAGTGTGGAGCTACAAACAAATGCGCTTCACCTTAGCAGAAGTCGTGGCACAATTTCTACAAGAATCTTTGGAGCGGGTTCGTATTGCAGGCGTGCGACAATGAAACCAGATTCCTCGGCTCGCAAGACTCGCCTCGGAATGACATTTGTGATGGGCCCAAAGTTTTCTAAACAGCCGTTCAGAACTGTTATTCCCGGATCGCGTTGCGATCCGGCTATGTTGTGTTGATCTGGGCTAGTGCCCAATCGCACGCTTCCCGGACGATCGGGTCCGCATCGTTTAAGCCCTTGGCC
>JBGTEU010000828.1:0-7269 GCA_041747595.1 Bythopirellula sp. | reverse complement strand
CTTTTCGTTGGGAACTGGTTTTCCCTACGAGGAAGACCCCAGTTGTTGGGCCGAAGTTTTGCTTGTGGACTGAATTGCAGGGGACTGAATTGCAGGGGACTGAATTGCAGGGGACTTATACGCATTCTAATCTGAAATAGCGCGCATTCTCTTGCGCCCTCCCAGACTTCCCATCATACTATTGCAAACTCATGTGATGGAGGTTGCGATGAAGGTGAAGGACCATTTACCGTTGGGAGAACTGCAGCGACTGGAACGGGTCGAGAAGGATGCCCATCGCGCCAAACGACTGCGAATTATTCTCTTGGGGATCGAAGGTTGGACGGCGCCGGCGGTGGCCATGGCCGTTGGTCTCTCGCGGCGAATCTGCCAACGCTGGGTCCAGCGTTATAACGAATTGGGACTGGCAGGACTTGATGATCTGCGCGGTGGCGAATCTCGCCTGCCGCTTTCCACCGAACAGCAAGCGGAGGTCTGCCGACGACTCGACGCCGGACCGACGGAAGAAGACGAGGTCTGCACGCTTCGCGGCAAGGATATCCAACGCATTTTGGCCAACGAGTTCAACCTCCTGCGATCACTCCCCGGGGTCTATCATTTTCTGCACCGACTGGGGTACTCGTGCCTGCGTCCCCGGCCTCGTCATCGCAAGGCGGACCCCGCAGCGATTGAAACGTTCCTGCGGGAGTGGCCTGATAAACTCCAAGTCATTGCCGCGGAACATCCTCACAAGCGCTTACGAGTCTATTTCCAAGATGAATCTCGCTTTGGCCAGCAAGGGACGATCACCAACGTCTGGGCGAAGAAGGGTTCGCGACCGACGGCCGTCCGGCAAACGGAGTACGAATATCTGTGGGTCCTGGGGGCCGTCTGTCCCGAAACGGGGCATGCCGAGGGACTGCTCAGTCCGCAACTCAACACCAAGATCGTCAACGAGTTCTTGGCTCAATTTTCCGAGTCCCTGCCGGCCGATGAGCACGCGGTCATGGTCTGGGACGGTGCCGGCTTTCATACCAGCGGACAACTCCGCGTACCGGACAACATCACGCTCGTGAAATTGCCAGCCTACAGCCCCGAGTTGAATCCCATCGAAAACTTGTGGCACTATCTCAAGAGTCACTACTGGAGCAATCGGGCTTACAAGGACTACGACTCGCTCGAACAAGCCGCTATCGATGCCTGGAGAAAAGCCGCACTCGACACCGAACTCATCAAATCCGTCTGCGCCGCTCCGTACCTCAATCGCGCTACTTCAGATTAGAATGCGTATTATATGAAGTTAGGAAAGACCCGAGAACAGCCCGCAAATTATTCAAAACAGAGGTGGTGTTCGATCGCAGGCCGCCTTCAAATGCGGATGTTTTGATGACTCGCTTGCGGTTTCGCGGATTCATCGCGAAACCGCAAGCGAAGAGTCAAACTGTACCGATTACACCACCTGCTAGCAAATCGAGCAGTCGGCTTGTGCGGCTTGTAGCGGAGGGTGGTGATCAGTTAGGCGCGATGGTAGCGGTTTTGCTGATTCGCCACGGGCGCCGTTGTCGAATCACATTCACGAGGTGTGCTCCCATTGGGGATGCGCACTCCCCGTTGCAATCGTTCATCCAGGGAAGGTTGAATCGATGCCCCATTTGCGCTTTTTGCGCCGCCGCAGTCGTCGAGTTCAACATGCCGTTTGCCTCTGGCACGTGTGGATCGGCTGCGCGCTGCTTCTGTCGGGTTGCTCTAAGAGCGATCCCGCGGAGATGGATCGCCTCTACCGCGAGTGGAATCAGTTCAATCAGTCGAGCACGGGAACCTTTGAATCGACGGAAGGTTGGGCCCTCGCGCCCCATGCCGAGCAACTGCCGGCGACCGAACAAATCGCTGTCGTCGTTGACCCGCCGCAATTGGTCGAACCATCGCAATATTGGGAGTTTTCGGACGACACGCGGTTGGTTTGCTTGCCAGACGTTGGTGAGGACTCGGAGAGTGACGAGCCCTCGGCCGAGGCGAAACCCCTTGGCAACTTGTGCGCTCCGCTGGTGAGTGTCCCGGCAACGGCGGTTACTCCGGGCGCTGACGCTTACGGCTCGCCTGCGGCACCGGAGCTTCCCGAGTTGGAACTTCCTATGCCTGAGCCTGTTGTCGAGGAATTCGCGGTCAAACGCAGCCGGGCCATTCAGGTCCCCGCGATCAAGGAACTCTCGACCGAGGAACACCGTCTCTTAGATTTGATCGAACGGGAAACCTTGAGTGCCACGACCGGCGTGCCGACCGATGCCAAGCTGGACCAACAATGCCGTGAAAAAATCGGTGCCGCCTTTGCGCTCAGCCAACGGGGAGCGTCCTACGCGGCTCGGCAAGAGTTGATCGCCGTCTTGCGGTTAATTTCGCAGGCCAAAGACAACCGCGAAGGAACACGCACGCGCACCGAAAGTCTCGCCGCGGGATTGCGGGCGCTCGAAGAAGCCGAGGATTTCGCGCCGCGTGGTTCGCAACTTGAAGCCGAGATGGCCCTCAGGGTTGTTTGTGCGGCCCATCGCACGCCGCTCGCCCGAGAACTCGATCTCGCCGCGATGCTGCCGTCTCAAATCATGGAACGCTACAACCGCTATGCCCAGATTAAACTTGCGCATGCCGTCGCAGGCGAACCCGCCGGCTCGATGGCGTTGTACGCCCTCGGCAAACTCTGCAGCCAATTAGGTGCGATCGAACCCGAGCAACATCCGCTCGCGACGCGAAAAGCCGTGGCCTATCAGCAGGCGTCGCTACTCGCTCACAACGAAAATTACATGGCCGCGCATGAACTGGGTGTCTTGCTCGCCGAGACGGGCCACTTTCCCGAAGCTCAGCATTTGCTCACGCAAGTCGCGGCCGAACAGCCCAACGCGGTTGTCTATCGCAATCTCGCTCGCGTGCAAGATGCACTCGGCCAAACCGATGAAGCACAATTCTCCCGCAACGAAGGCCAGCGGCTCGCGCAACAGGGCCGAGGTCCGAAACCGAATATCGCATGGGTCTCGCCGCAAGAGTTCTCACGCGGTCAAACCAACACGTTCACGCCGCAAGTCGCCAACCGCGTCGCCGCCCCCACCCAATCCGCCCCCGCCGTCATGTGGCGGTAATAAGTCAATCACCATGAGATTTCCACTCAGAGAATTTGTGTTCACAACGCTGCTCGTGATGAGCTGTGCCGCCCCGTGCCCCGCGCAGGTTTATCCTGGCGGGAATCGCTGCGTGAACACGTCGGCACAATGCGTGAATCCGGCGGCGCCCCATGCGATTTGGGCGGTTGACGGCACGGCTGGCGGTGGTTGCGGCGAAGTCGGTTGGAAGGCCCGTGACTACATCAATTGGCAATCGTATGCCCAGGGGGAGTACGTGGGTCATGCCCGCACGCCGCACGTGGACGAGTATCGTATTCGTGTTGATGATCAAATCGCGTTTGTGTTCCGTTTAACCCGAGAAGAAACCGCGGCGCCGTACGAACTCCAGGTCGGCGATAAGATTCGCGTTGAATCGCTCACCGGCGACGCGGGACCCGTGGGGGCCGAGAAAGATGCCACCGGATCGGGAGATCGCATCTTCCGCGAGTTGGAAGTGCAACCCGATGGCACGATCACGCTCCCACTGCTAGGTCAGATCCGGGCCGCGCGGATGACAATCGATGGATTGCGGCAACATCTTGAGGAGCGGTACGAACAGTATTACAAAGTCCCCGCGATTACGGTCACGCCGATCACGGTCAACACGCGGCTGCAAGACTTGATCGCCTCGGTCGATGCGCGGCAAGGCGTCGGCGGTATTATCTTGAAGTTAACCGTCACGCCTGCGGGAAAAATTTATTTGCCCGGCATTGGCACCATTTGCGCCCAGGGTCTGACCCTCGAAGAGCTTCGTGATGAAATCGACGCTCGTTACGACGCTGCGATTCCCGGAGTGGACGTGACCCCCATACTCGAACAGCGCGCTCCACGGTTCATTTATGTCATGGGCGAAGTCCCCAAGCCGGGACAGTTTACCCTCACCGGGCCGACGACCCTCATGGGCGCGATCGCCATGGCCGGCGGTTGGCAGCCGGGCGCCAACCTGCGGCAGGTGGTCGTGTTCCGCCGCGGCGAAGATTGGCGGCTCATGGCCACGATGGTCGACATCAAGGGGGCCGTCTACGGCCGCCGTCCCGCCCCCGCCGACGAAATCTGGCTCAACGATTCCGACATCGTCGTGATCCCCAAAACGGCGATCCAAGCCACCGACGAATTCATCGGCCAGTATTTCACGCGCGGCCTCTACAGCTTGTTCCCCCAATTCGCATTCGGGCAGTTTAATTTCAATAACTTCCGCGAAGTGGCGATCGACTGACCACACGGTGAATGCGCATGAAAAAACCACCGTGCCGCCAAGGGACACGGTGGTTGGGTTTCCAGGACGAATTAGCGATTACTCGCTTGCATCGATTCCAGTTCATCACAGAGTTGTTTGGCTTGTTCCAAATGATTCTTAGTCATCTGCTGCGATTCTTGGAGGATCGAAGCCAATTCGGACGAGGCATGTTGCTCGCTCGCCTTGAGTTTCGCCAGCATTCCTACGTGAGCGCCGATCTGACTGCCCGCGAACGCTTTGTCGAACTCCGCCCCTTGCTTCTCCTGCATCATCGACTTTGTCATCGTAAGACATTCTTGGGTCGCTTGTTGTTGGAGCTTAAGAATTTGATCGTAAGCCCCCGAACTCCCAGCATCCCGGTCAAGGTCGGCTCGATTTGCCGTATACTGCTGTGCAGTTGCGGACTGGTCCGAGGCATATTGGTCGTTGCCCGTGGATTGTATCGAGACGGTCGTTTGGCCTGATCCTTCCAGTCCCATTCCGGGCTTGGCATGTTGTTGCAGCTTCTGGATTGCCTTTTGATGATCGTTGACCAGCATTTGAGCAAATTGCTTCACGTTCTCATTTTCGGCACGATCGACGGCAACTTGCGCGAGGGCCACTTCCTCTTGATTACTAAATAACAAACACGTCGCAATATATTGGTCCATATTGCTTTGATTAGCGTTACCTCCAAGGGTTAACGCGCGCCCATCGGGATCACGCTCCGTTTGACGTGCGTCCCGATTCTCCTGTCGCTCTTCCCGGTTTTGACTGATCTGGTCGCGGCGTCCCTCGACGCGCTCGGCGCGACGGGTCTGCTCACCTTGCTGTTGCGCACCTTGCTGCTGCGCACCTTGCTGCTGGGCCAGCGCAAAATTGCAGCATGCAACAGCCAGCACGAGCGTTGTGTACTTAAGGACTGTCATGATCGTTCTCCCTTAAAATGAATTTGCCACGGCAAACGAAATGCCGCATCTTGGACATTCTCGCAGGCACGTCAGTGCTCTTGGACAGAGAATGAACTGCAAACTCAATGCATGTCTTGTGCCGAGAAGAAACATTAACAACAGATGAATCGCGTTAGCGAAAGTGCCTATAAAAGACAAGAATTTTTATCTGCCAGCCGCCGGGACTAATTTCTTAGTCGTCTGCGCAGCGTGCAGGGTGAACGTTGCCGCAACAAGTTGGGGGCGCCCGAGCTATTGCATTTGAATTCTCAGCGGATGTCCTTGCATTAGCGCAATTAAATTAGTCATGGGTTAACTTTAGTTTTAGGTTGGCCAGCTTGTTCAGGTTGTCCAGGTTGGCGCCCCCCTGTTTTGCGCGACGATTGGTTAAGTTCAGGCCATTTCGTGTTCGTCGCGGCGTAAGTAAAAGGCGTAAGTCATAAGTCGTTAGTCGTAAGTGAAAGCAGGAAACTAACGACTTACGACTAACTACTCCAGGTCTTGTTTCTCGCAAATTCCCGAAGCGCGGCCCGAGTTCCTATTCAAAATCCTCGGGATTTTCTCGAAGCGGCCAACATTTGCCGAAGCGGCCAAGAAATAAGGGGGACTATAGGACGGTGGGACTGTCGGACAATGGGACCATAAAAGCGCACCGGTAACGCAGTTGTTTCCTGCCAGGAGCTGACGCAACCCGGCTCGCCTCTGGCTAATAGCTGAAAGCTGACGGCTAATAGCTCATTTCAATTATCAAAGAACGGTCCGACGGTCTCAGCACTGTGAGCCGACGGCTTTTTGCTTCCCATTATCGCGATTGCGAAGAGTTTCGCCACAACGATTTTTGGCCGGGGGGGATGGCTGTCTGCTATCGGCTATAAGCTATCGGCTATAAGCTATCGGCCAGGCGATTCTGTGCCGCTCGTGCCGCGATGGATTCACGCTCGACCTCGCGCCGCGTGGCGATGTCACCGAAATCGAATTGCGGACGCCGTGGCGGCAGCCAATTGTCGAACGCGCGATCCAATACAACTTCCACCGCTTCGTCCATCAGAGCAGGCGCAGGCTCGCTTTCGGTTTTATTGAACTGCTTCGATCCGTGCGACCAGAGCTGAAAGCCAAGCCCCAGCTTTTGACTCTCAACTGTTGAAATTTCGGTATGTAGCTCGTCAGCGGCTGACAACTGAGAGCTGACAGCTAATGGCTGTTCTTCACGTCCGTACGTTTCCTGCCACACTTCGAGATCAAAGACGTCGACGTCTTGATCCCCCGTGGCATCGCCGCTCGCTTTGGTAACATTGTCTCCACTGGAACCATAGCCACGTTGCCACAACAGAAAATCGCGTCCGTCGACGTCGCCATCGCCATCGAAATCGCCATCGAGCGCGCCCGCCTCGGGTTGATATTCGAAGGCCCCAATGTCGATGCGGCCGTCGGCAATCCGCGTGAAGGGTGCCCCGCGCTGATCAAACTCCGGCACGCCATTCGCGCCAGCCACAAGCGTGGGATCCCCTGCATTAATCGCGGGGCTGCCCGGAAGGAGGGCGTGAGTGAGGGTAGGGCCGCCGTTGTCGGCGAGAGGACCGAGGAGAGGATCGATCACGCCGTAAATTGTCCCGCCGATGAGATTCCCGTTGGCATCGGGCGAACCGACGGGAGCTTCGGTGAGAATAGGGATGGTGCTATAGCCAATGAGCGAATGACGCGACTCAAACAAGGATGCTATAGGGCCGCCTAAACGAAAAGTAACGTCAGGCATTGTAGTAGCAGTGTTTTTTGCAACAAGAGAACCGTCCAACAGGGTATGCCTGGTTGAAATACCGCCCCCCCTTTGCGCAGAGTTAGAAGTTATCGTTGAATTGATAATTGTGGTGTAACCATCGGAATAAATGCCCCCGCCAATACTTTGAGCAGAATTCCCACTGACCGTGCTGCTATGAAGAACTAAATCTTTAGAGAAGATAGCGCCACCAGTATCACT
>JBGTEU010000827.1:0-4004 GCA_041747595.1 Bythopirellula sp. | reverse complement strand
CATCGATTTCACCTTCGCTCGGCAGAATTTCGCGCGACACCACAGGCCAATACCCTTCAGCATCTACGCGGACGCAAAACTTGGCGCAGGCACTCGACATGCGGAATTCAAATTCTCCATTCTTGCCCACTTCAACGTGGCTGGATTGGAGGATGTAGGTATCATAATCTGGCTCCCACCAAACTCCTTCGACGTATTTGAACGAATCGATAGGCACTTGCGTTTGCTTGTCGATGACCTTGCCACGCACAACCACCGCTGGATACAGGGTGAGATTATGCACCTGATCGCCAGTGACGAGGTTCGACTCCAGTCCGATGTGACCTTGCTTGGAAAAGCCATATTTTACTTCGTCCGCGGGGGCATCATGCCATTCCCAATTGCCCTGTTCGTCAGTTTTTACTTCAGTCGCTATTTCGAGGCTCCGATTGCCTCGCCATTCTTCCGTATAAACTCTCACACCGGCTACGGGCTCGCCCCGTTGATCGACGACTCGCAGGCGAATGGTGTTTCCTGGCTGGAGCTCAAAATCGGCGGCGGGCGAATCCTTTTCCACCGATAGACTCTTTAAGTCGGGTGCGTAACCTGCAGCGGTTACCGTGAGTATCAGTCTTCCCACTTGCGCCTGGGGCAAGCGATAAGCCCCGTTTTCGTCCGTGGTGACAACCATCCTATCGGTGTAAAAGCGCTCCGACCCCGTGACGATTCGCGCGCCGGCGATGGGATTTCCATCACGGTCCACGACCTTGCCCGCCACGATCGCGCCCTTTTGCAGGACAACGATCTTTTCGAGGGATAAAAGTTCTTCCCACGTTCCGCCGCGATAGCTGAAGCCGCTATCGCTGACATAGTCGGGATGTAAGAATCGCAATTGCAGGCTGACCTCTTCATCGGGAGCCGACTTATTCTCCCAACAGCCTTCGCTATCGGTGATTCCCAATTCGCGGTCGATGCTGGGGCGCAGCTCGCCTTTGCCTGAATTGATGTCGTAGGCATTGTAAGCTGTGGCGATTCCTTCGACCTTGACGCCGGCAATCGGTTGCCCTTGCTCATCGTGAACGATGCCACCGATCGTGGTTCCTTTCCGCAGCGGCATCGTAAATTGATCGGGGATTTTGTTTCCCTTGCTCCAACGCGCCTTGAGTCCTGCAAAACCTGCGTGATGCACATTGAGCTCAAGTTCGCCGCCGTCCCCGGCGGGGATATTCACCGAGACAATTCCTTCCTCGTCGGTGGGCATCGGGAACTTCATGCCGTCGATATTGATCTCGACCGAAACATCCGCCATCGGCTTGCCATCGGGATCGACGACTTTGACTTCCAGATACTTAAAGCCCTGGGCTACCGATTCAGCAGATGCGCACAACCCTACGGCGAGCACGGCCGAGATGAAGGGCCAGCGAGAAAAGAGAAGGCGCATCGGTGCGTTCCTTTCGACACGAACGAGAGAGCCCCACTCAACAGACTAGGGAATGCGGCAGTGCAACGCAACGTACCGCCGAAAAGCTTTGCAAAATGCGCATTTCAGGGCGTCCCACAGAACGAGTCGCTCCCCGCGGGAAAATCACGCGGCCAAAAAATTGCTTTTTTTACAGCCAAAGCTTCAACCGCCCGCCGAGCATGTCGGGAAGCGCTCGCTCGACGTGGCGGCGCACGGCGGAAGCGTGGTACCTCGTGCTCAGGTGGCCGGCAACGATCAGTTCGTTTTTGAACCGATCGCGGCGATCGACGAAATCATCGAGATGCATGTGGCCGAATTTGTGGATTCGCTCTTTACGATGCTCGGGCGAAACAAAGGTCATCTCGCAAATGAGAACCTTCGCCTCGTACATCGCGGGGCAGGCATCGAGGCCCTCGGGAGACGTGTCGCCCAAATATGCCAACAGCGGTTGCCGATGTTCTTCGGTCACTTCCTGGCCGCCCAAGCGGATGTCGCGAATCTGTTCGCCGCTCAAACCCTGGTATTCCGACTTGAGTTTGTGGCGGCGCTCCCACACAACATAACCCAGCGATGGCACCGTGTGCTTGGTAGCCGAGGCGCTGACCACCAACTCACGATTGAGCTGTACTTCTTCACCCGCTTGCAGCGGCAGCAACTCGCAAGGCATGCGGCCCCGATCGAGCCGCGTGAAGAGCCGCAAAATCCGCTGGCAAGGTTC
The DNA here is from genome assembly GCA_041747595.1 of Bythopirellula sp. Taxonomy (GTDB): domain Bacteria; phylum Planctomycetota; class Planctomycetia; order Pirellulales; family Lacipirellulaceae; genus Bythopirellula. The sequence goes on along the minus strand of JBGTEU010000827.1, from coordinate 1,845 downwards.
GATCATTTCCGCGGGCATGTAAATTCGCGGCGGCTCCATCTTCATCATTCGCCGCCGAGCCACATAAACCGGCAGCGCCGCGATGTGATCCAAATGGCCATGCGATACGAACCAAGTTTCGGTCCCCATGAACGACCAGGGCTGGGCCCCCAAATCGAACCCGATCTTGAGTTCCGGAATCCGCCAATAACTTTGCACGGCCGCACGGGAATATCCTTCAATGGTAAGGCCATCGAAGGCGAGCGTTTGCAGGGGTGCGTTCTCGATCATGAAAATACCGGTCAACGTGCAAGGCGGGAGAATCCTCCATCGTAAAGGCAGCAAGCAGATTGGGGAAGGATCGCAATCGGACGCTTAACTTGCAAAATCTGGCAATGCTTCCTCCGGAAAGGCCTCTCGCCAGATTTCTTGAAAAATTGTCGTCAGGTCTAAATCAGCAACCCAACGCGAAAGATATTCAAAATCAAGGCCGTCACGATTCTCACGAAGCAACATAGCCGCATCGGCACGATCAATAAGTCGGGCTGCCAATAATTTGAAAAGGATAAGATCGTCGCAATTGAGCACTTGGAGCGGGCGATCAATACCATCAACGAAACGTTCGACGGATCGACTTAGTGCCGATTTCTGTAAAGGTGTCTCGGCCAAAAGTAGGTCGAATTGCACGTCGTAAAACTCTTCCGGAGGAGTGTAGAGGAGATGCACAAAGCTGAGATCACCCACCACGTGCAACAAAGGCATTTTTTTTGGCCGGCATCCCTGTGCCTGAAGCTCAGAAACGACGAAATCAATATCGTCTCGATTGACCCCGAGCAATAGATCCACATCTCGCGTTGACCGCGGATGAGACCAAACCGCCAGGGCCAAGCCTCCCATGAGGGCACACGGATGTCCGAGCGGTTCAATCACATTCCAGACATGATTGAGGACGGAGCGGACCGCATTACTTGCCATTTTTGCGTTCTCGCCGCGTGAGATTCTCGGCCAGGGCAATTTGATTTCGATCATGCACTTCCATTTGGCGACTGTACCATTCGCGATAGGCCTTCTGAAGATCGCCCGTGGGACCAACCTTTGCCCGCAAACCGGCTTTCAACAAAGCTTCGCTCTCATCTACCAACTGCGCCCACAACTCGATCCGCTTTTCTAACGGTAAGTGTTTGACCGAAGGAGGTGCAGTCTCCTGATCCGGAATGAGTTGTTGACCTGATGGGCTCATTTCAGGCTATTCCTAGCTAATTTCAAACGATTCACATGCATGTTCTATCATACGCCATTCGAACAGCAGATGACAACTTGCAGCTAGGCCGCTTGGTTTTCGTCCTCATTGATTGCCTCTTCCGCGGATTTCGTGGCAATCCAGATTTCGCCAAACAAGGCTTCCTGTTCGACCTGCACGTGGTGGTGACGAATGAGCTCCAACACGGCCAGAAAAATGCCGATCATTTGCGAACGGATCATCCCCGGCTCGAACAAACTCGTGAACGCAAGTGGCGACTGCGTGGCCAAACGCTCGCGGATGCTCTCCATGTAAATTTCAATCGGCGTGTCGTCATAGCGAATCGCCGAGGGCTTGGCGGCCGCATTGTCGCGGATCACCCGCGCGAACGCGCTCACCAAGTCCCACAACTCGACTTCATGGATCGGTTGTTCCGCCGGATCAACACCGACGGCGGGCATGTCGTTGGTCCGCCGTGTGAACCGTTGCTGCCAAAGCTGTCCGCGCTCGGCGAGCATGCTCGCCGCGTCTTTATATTTCTTGTACTCCAATAGCCGCTGCACAATGTCGTGCCGCGGGTCTTCGACCACCGCTTCGCTTTCTTCTTGGTCTTCATGGCGGGGGAG
>JBGTEU010000826.1:0-4813 GCA_041747595.1 Bythopirellula sp. | reverse complement strand
AGGATTTCTGGAACGTGGTTGCTGGGAGCGCGTTACCTGAGATTGACTGAAGGATTTGCCTTCTCTGCTGAAAGTAGCGATCAATCACGGTTTGGTAACGTGGCGTTTAACACAGAGAACGACCTCGTTGGATTCCAACTTGGTGGTGATGGCTGGATGGGTCTACGCCAAGGTCTCAGAATTGGAGCCGAAGGAAAGGCGGGTGTTTATAATAACCGCTTCAAATTCAATTCAACGACGTCTATAGCGCAAACGCCCCTCGGTGTGGCGCCAAACCTGCAGCCAGCCGAAGATGGCAACCAAGTGGCATTTGCCTGTGAGGGTGGTATCACAATGGTGGCTGACATCCTGCCGAGTTGGTCGATTCGCGGTGGTTATCAAGTTTATTACATGAATGATCTGGTCAAAGTCGGCAACAATATTAGTACGACGCAGTTTCTTGCTATTCCAGTCGCACAGCCTGCTTTGAACGTTGATGGCCATGCTGTGTACCATGGCTTCCATGCCGGTATGGAATACGTCTGGTAAAGGGCAAAGTGCCGCCAGGCGAACGCAAACTCAGTGTCAAAGAAATCAAGTCGAGACTTAGAAATAGCGGGTTTCCTGAAGCCTCAAGGCTAATAATTTGAATTGAATCCAAGGCGGGATATACTTAAGAGGGAGAGGCGGTCGAAGGCTAAGATGCCACGGCCGAGTCGCTCTTTTTTTAGTGCGTGCGAACTTTGAACGTGATCGCTTGTCTGCTAAAGGGCGGCAAAGTTCGCAAGGAAGTCCCCTGAAACCTTTGGAGAAATCTCTAGCCAGTGAGTTCCATCGATCGCAAAGTAGGAATTAGTAGCGAATCGGCCATCTTGGTCGGTGTTCATTTATCAGGCGACCGCCCGCACAACGGCTCTGCTCTTAATAAGTATCCTGGCGCGGGCGATCCTTTGGACGAGTTGGCTGGTTTGGTTGAAACCGCCGGCGCCGAAGTCGTCGGCCGCATCTCGCAAAATCGCCCGGCGCCCGATCCGGCCACCTATATTGGTCAGGGCAAGGCCGAGCAGATCAAGCAATTCGTCGAAGCACTCGATGCCGACGTGGTGGTCTTTGACAACGATCTTTCTCCCGCGCAGATCCGCAATCTCGAAGAAACCGTCGGCGTGAAAGTCCTCGACCGCACCGAGATAATTCTCGATATTTTTTCCACGCGTGCTCAAACCCACGAAGCCCGCTTGGCTGTGGAACTTGCGCAGCTCGAATACTCGCTGCCCCGTTTGAAGCGGATGTGGACTCACTTGTCGCGTATGAAAATGGGCGTTGGCATGCGTGGTCCTGGTGAAAAGCAGTTGGAGACCGACCGTCGTCTGGTCGAAAAACGAATCAACGATCTCCGCGACGAGCTCAAGAAAATCGAGAAACGCAAAGAACGCGCCGTCGCGGCCCGCGGCGATCGCATGACGGTTTCACTCATCGGCTACACCAATGCCGGTAAGAGCACGCTCATGAACAAGCTTACCGACGCCCACGTGTTGGCCGAGGATAAGCTATTCGCCACGCTCGACACGCGTACCCGCCGTTGGCAGCTGCCCGGTTGGGGGCCTGTGCTCTTGAGCGACACGGTTGGTTTCATCCGCGATTTGCCGCATCATTTGATCGCGAGTTTCAAGGCGACGCTCGAAGAAGCACGGCAGGCCGATCTGTTGATTCATGTTGCCGATGCGAGCAACCCGGCGGCCCTCGATCAAATTCAGGCCGTTTACGAAGTGTTGCATGAGCTCGGCATCGATGAGAAAGACACGATTCTCGCTCTCAACAAAGTTGACCGCGTCACCGATCCCACGACGATTGAATCGCTCCGCACCCGTTACCCCGGCGCCGTGCTCATCAGTGCCGAAAGTGGCGAGGGACTGCCCCGGTTGGCAAACGCCGTGAGTGAATCGCTGAGCCGAGATTTTCTCGACTTGGAAATCCAGCTGGACGCCGGCAACGGCAAGCTACTCGCCTTCCTGGCACAGTACGGCGAGGTGCTCAGCCGTACGTATGTCGAGAACCGCGTTGTTGTTCATTGTCGGATTTCGCAGAAATACTGGGGGCGGTTGCAGGATCACGCCGACGTGCAAATTCGACCATACAAAGGTTCGGCCTCAGAAAAGCTTGCGCCCTCGGCCAATGGTCGAGTTGAAGTTCGCACCCCTGAAAAAATCGACGAAGTGGCCTAAGCTTTGCCATGGCTCGACGCGTGCTTGAAAACCGCCGGATTCTTCTCACCGGCGCTTCGCGCGGCATGGGCCGAGAGTTGGCGCTAAAACTCGCGCGGCATCATACGCATCTCTTATTGATCGCCCGCAGCGGCGAAGTGCTTCAGCCGCTCGTAGTGGAACTGATTTCACTCGGCGCCGCAAGTGCCGAGGCGATCGTCGGTGACGTAACCGATCCCTCTTTTCGAGCGTCGGTCGTCGAAAAACTTCGCAATCGTTGGCAAGCATTCGACGTGCTCATCAACAATGCCGGCGTGAGTGCCCACGGGCATTTCGATGCGCACAACGAAGCCATTTTGCGGCAGATCATGGAAGTGAATTTTTACGCCGCCACGGAGCTTACTCGATTGTCCTTGCCCTTGTTGGCCGAGGGCAACGATCCCCTGATCGTGAATATCGGCTCGATCCTTGGGCATCGTGGCATGCCCCACAACAGCGAATACTCGGCCAGCAAGTTTGCTTTGCGTGGTTGGAGCGAAGCCTTGCGGACTGAACTCCACGGCCGTGGTATTGACGTACTCTTGGTGAGTCCTGGTACGATTGACACTGACTTTTTCGATCACTTGCTTGCCAAGAGCGATTCGCTACCCTGGGGCAAACAAAGAGGCATTTCACCTTCCGCGGTGGCACGACAAATCATCCGCGCGATTCAATTGCGGCGGACAGAAATCTATCCCAACTGGCGCGGCCGATTGCTGGTGGCCGTCAATCGGTGGGTGCCGCGGGTCGTCGACCGAGTGATGAATCGTTTCGGATGAAAAGGCAGTTTCCTAAAGGAATTGGATATTGAGTTCACCCCCGCTTGAAATACTTTACGAGAATGGCCCCTGCCTGGTGGTGAACAAAGAGGCGGGAGTACTGACGCAGGCACCGCGCGGCATCGACAGCATGGAAGTCCGCGTGAAAGATTATTATCGCCGTCAGGAAGGCAAGCCGCCCGACGCGAATATCTACTTGGGCATCACCCATCGCATGGATCGGCCTACGACGGGGGCCTTGATTTTCGCTCGCCATGTTCGCGCCGCGCAAAGAATCTGTGCTCAATTTGCCGACCGGACGGTCAGCAAAATTTACTGGGCATTTGTCGAGGGGCACCTCACGCCGGATGAAGGTACCTGGACCGATTACCTCCACAAGCGGCACGGCATTCCCCAGCCGGAAATCGTCACCGCCGATCATCCCGCCGCTAAACACGCCGTGTTGCATTACCGCGTGCTGTGGCATTCCCCTTTGGGAAGTTGGCTCGAAATTGAACTCGAAACAGGCCGCACGCATCAAATTCGCATTCAAGCCAAATCTCGCGGTCTTGTTATCGTGGGTGACGAGGGTTATGGCAGCCAAGTCGCATTTGGCGATCCCAAGGAAGACCCTCGCGAGCGGCCCATTGCGCTCCATGCCCGCTCGATTGCGTTCCGGCATCCGATGACGCAAGAGCAAATCAGCGTCACGGCGCCGTTATCGGCCGATTGGGATGCTCTCGAGTTGCCGAGAGAAATGTTTTCTTGACTATGTGGGCTGAGTATAATAATATTCTTATATATCACGGGGTCGTCATGCCGAGGACAGAGGTGTTTCTGTATCAAGAGGAAGACGGATCGATCCCACTTGGCGATTGGTTGGTTGCGCTTCAGCAACGGAATGAAGCAGCTTTTCATAAATGTTTGTTTTTGCTTGACCTGTTGGAAGAACTCGGCAGTGAATTACGACGACCGAGAGCGGACTACTTGCGAGATGGCATTTATGAATTACGCACTGAAGTGCGTGGAGTGAATTATCGCCTTCTCTATGGTTTCGTTGGGAAGGATGCGACGATGCTTTCGCATGGTCTCACAAAAGAGCGACAGATCCCTCATAGAGAAATTGAATTGGCTATCGAACGGTTGGAGCGATTCAAACAGAATCCTGACAAGCACCGGGCCGTAAGGGAGGATATTGATGGCTAAGAAAACAACAAATGGATTGGATATTATTCGACAACTGACGGGTGTCGACGCTCGCACCGACTCGCGCGTACAGACCTTTCGTCATACTTTTCAGATCGCGCAGATGATCTACGATGCACGAACTGCAGCAGGCTTGACACAACAACAATTGGCGGATTTGATCGGCACCAAACAGCCGGTCATTTCTCAATTGGAAAGCGCCAATTACGAAGGACATTCCTTGACGATGCTGGAGCGAATAGCGCATGTCCTGAAAATGAAAGTGGAACTGCGCCTTGTGCCCGAATGATGCAAAGCATTCTTCGGGTCAGTTCGCTATCCAACCGAGCGACTCCATCCCTTGATAAATCCATGGATGTGTCCACGGATTCCACGTGGGATAGCTCGCTGAGAGAACCGAAACACAGAGGAGCGTCAGGCACACAGCTTTTCCCGTGCGCGATCGGCTGAGTCGATCCACCGCGGGCAGCATGGCCCATAGCCAGAGCGGTGCGAACCAAAACATCCAGCGAAAGCCGCTCGTCATCCCGCCGTAGTTGCGATCCTCCAGTGGTCGCATTCCGATGAAAAAGACCAAGCAGACGATTGTCAGCACCGCGATGCCAAGTGCAATCTGAATTGCCGGTCGTT
>JBGTEU010000825.1:0-2327 GCA_041747595.1 Bythopirellula sp. | reverse complement strand
CGAAGAGCATCGCGCCGTAGGAACGCACCAGGATGGTGTGGCTATATATAAAAGAGGGCCGACGAAGTGCGGGAGACTTCGTCGGCCCTCGGAGGGGGGAGACTTTTAAGGTGGGACTTTTCGCGATCGACTGACCGTCTTGGCTCGGGCCTGGATTACCCGCGGGTCTGAGCCGCCTGTCGGTCGCATTTCTCTTCTACCACCAGGGAGTAATGCAAAGGGGATGCCAAAACCGTTTGTACCGCGAAATCTCGGCGATTCGTAGAATCACGCCTATTTGGTTTCTTTGAAATTGTAAATTCTGCAAACGAGCGTTGTAGGTCTTGCCAACAAGCGAGAACTTTCCGCAACTTTGCCCGTACTAGCACTAGTTTCATATATCCCCTCCCCGAGGTACCGGGCGTGGGGCTGATTTTAAGTCGCCTATCCCCTCGCCTAGGCAATGGCTACGATTCCCATTTGCCAGCTCCCTGTCTGGCGTGCTAGCGTTCTGAACCCAACGATCCGCGCCGATGCTTCAACTCAATAACGTCCGCAAATCCTATCGCGAGGCCAACGGCGAGCTGTTGCCGATTTTGGATATTGATTCCTTTGCCGTTGGGGCCGGGGAACAAGTGGTGTTGCGCGGACGGAGTGGTTGCGGCAAGACGACGCTGCTCAACTGCATTGCTGGGATGACCACCGTTGACTCGGGGGTCATCAAAATCAATGGCACCGACGTCGTGAAGCTGCCGGAAGTCTCCCGCGACCGGTTCCGGGCCCGGTACATCGGCTTCGTGTTTCAAACGTTTAATCTGTTGCCGGCGTTTACCGCACTCGAGAATGTCCAACTCGGCATGTCGTTCACGGGCCAAAAACCCGATGCGGCCCGCGCCGAAGAATTGTTAAAGAGTGTCGGCCTCGGGCATCGGCTTGACCACAAACCGGCCGCACTGTCGGTGGGGGAACAGCAGCGAGTGGCCGTAGCCCGGGCGCTGGCGAATAAGCCGGCCCTGCTACTAGCCGACGAACCGACGGCCAACGTCGACCCCGCCCATCAACAGCAGATTATCGACCTGTTGCGCGAGGCATGCGATCGCGAACGCGTGGCGATGCTGCTGGTGACCCACAGCAGCGAAGTTGCGGAGCAGTTTTCGCGGATCGAATATTTGGAACAAGTCAATAAGGCCGTGGGCCTGGCAACGGCAAAGTAAATGTCATTCTGATGGAGTCTAAGCGACTGAAGAATCTTGGTTAGACAAGTGCACGTATTGATAACGTACAAATGCGTTGCCTAGATTCTTCGGGTCGTAGAACTCCCCTCAGAATGACAATTGGTGAATTATGAGCTTCTGGAAAATAGCTTGGCGAAACATGCGGCAGCGGGCGCTCGCTTCGTCGCTCACCGGGCTCTCGATGGCGCTCGGCGTGATGTTGATGATCCTGGTGATCGTGATTCACGACGTGACGGTCGATCAGTTTTCCAACGACGCGCAGGGATATCACTTGATTGTCGGCGGCAGCAAGGGGGGCGATCTGCAACTCGTGATGACGACCGTGTTTCACCTAGGTCGGCCGCTTTATCCGATCCCTTACAGCTATTACAAGAAGTTCACCGAGGGAGAGTTCGCCCCCTACACCGAGGTAGCGGTGCCGTATTGCCTGGGGGACAGCTTCGTGGCAGGCGATCTACAGTTTCGCGTGGTGGCGACCACTCCTGATTTATTCGACAAGATTGCCTACGGAGCGAACGAAGATGGCAGCGACAAGAATTATAGTTTTAAGGAAGGCCGCAACTTTCGTAGTGACCATTTCTTCGAAGCGGTCATCGGGTCGGTGACCGCGCGCAAAACCGGGCTCAAGGTGGGAGATAAATTCCAACCCACCCACGGCATGAGTGCCGAGGGGGACAAGCATACCGAGTTTAAGGTGGTCGGCATCTTAGCTCCGACCGGCACGGCCAACGACCGCGCCATGTTCTGTAATGTCGAAGGGTTTTATCTGCTCGAAGGGCACGCCCTGACGCACGAGGAAGGTGAGGCAGCCCACGTGTCGGTCGACAAGTTACGCAAGGACGAATCCCACGCTGCGACGGTTGATCCCAACGATCCCAATTACGGCATGCAGCCGCTCCCCGAGTCGCAGCGCGAGGTGACGTCGATTCTCGTTCTCTGCAAAGATTCATTCGGGCCGATGGTGCTGGACTCGAAGATCAATAAGGGGAAAGACCGGACTGCACAGGCTGTCTCTCCCGGCGGCGTTGTGAGCCGGCTCTTGGAAGGAATCATCGGTCCCGTGCGGATCGTATTGTTGGTGCTCACGGTGATGATCATCATCGTGGCGGGGAT
>JBGTEU010000824.1:0-5168 GCA_041747595.1 Bythopirellula sp. | reverse complement strand
CGGAAAGGGAGTTTTTTTCCGATTTTGACGACAAAAACATGCGACGGGCCGAAGACAGGCAATCCGCGCAAAGTTTGCCGCTGCTTGCGTCACTACCGCTTGCGGCTTAGCGTTCCGAAGTTCTCGTCTGAGGCGAGCGCGGTCCAAAGTCGACCACGGCGGTCACAATCATCACGCCCAAAGTGGCCGCCGAAAGGGGCCACGTCGTCAAACATAAGAATTGACCGATAACCGTGATCAATGCGATCAATGGCAGGCAGGCGAAGAAACTATTGTGAACCAATCGCTGACGATAGCCGGCAGTTTCCTTGCGGACCATCCAGGCGGCGGTCAATCCTACCAAGTGAATAGCAACCCACGTTGCTTGCAGAGCAAGAGATCCATCCATTGTATTTCGCCGAAGATTCCGTTTTCGGCGCCCCAGGTGCTTCATCGTTGTGAATGATTGTTTCCTGCAATTCGTCGCTTCGACTTCAACTTAACCCAGGTGAAAGCAACTTACTGCTAGCAGAACAATCGTAGAGCTCCACAACTCTCATGCGATTCGCATGCCAAACACGACACGTTGATCGCACACTTCCCTACGCACGATTGAGCAATAAAGATCGGCGCAATCTTGTTGTTAACACAACACGATTGCAAAAAATACAACGGCGCCAGAAAAAGAATTCAAGTTAACGAGCGCCAGCACCCTGCAGGCCGGCGACTTGCAGCTTCTTGAGCTCGGCCTCGACCTCGGCCACTTGGATGTTGCTCGAGATGACTTTGCCGTCGGGACCCACCAGCAGATTCAGTGGCACCGTCACGACGCCCATCTCGCTCGCCAACTGTCCGTCGAACCCCCCTTTGTCGTAGATTTGCTTCCACGGCAAGCGATTCGCTTCCAGATATCTGTCGACCTGGCTCTGATTGAAATCCAAATTGATGCTGACAACTTCCAAACTCTTGCCACCGTATTTCGACACGAGCTCCTTCAGCACGGCGTGATCGGCTTTGCACACGTCGGAAGAAGTCGTCCAGTATTGAATCACAACCATTCTGCCGCGCAGACCCTGCAAATCAACTTGGCTACCGTCGAGCGCTTTCGCCTGCAACTTGATTTCACGGCCTTCGCTGGTGAGTCGATTGATGGCACCCTTCGCCAGTGGCGCGGAGACGTTGTTGGGATGGTCGGTGAGAATTTGGCGGTACCATTTTATGGCGTCTTCGGTCTTGCCCGACATTTCGCTCCCCATCGCCAGCGCCCGCAGCGCCTCGGCAACGTGCTCCGACTGGGGATATTTGTTGACAAACGCTTCCAGGGCCTTCATCCACTCATCCTGAGCTTTGGCGATGTCGACCTTGGGATCGGCCAGCGTCACCCCATAATATTCCGCGGTCATGCGATGAAATTCAAAGTACGGCACCAAGCCTTTCAACCCATTATCGCTAGCAAGTTTTTGCTCGGACTGGCGCAGATACGCAACACCCTCGGGAAAATCCCCCGATTGGGTCGAGGCGCTCACGCTATCCGCCAATTGCTTCATCCATAGTTCGCGATCCTTGACGTCGGTCGTAGAATCCGCCAGTTCCCCGAGCAAATCCGCGCGCTGCTTGTTGAGCACAGGCCTATCGGCGGGCGTCGCTCGGTTCAGCTTGTCATCGACTTCCTGCATTTCCGCCAAGAGTTCCTGCATCTTCTCGGTCGGCGCAGTCCCTCCATCTACGGTGGCGCGTTCACCAATACCCCGTCCCCCCGGATCGAAAAAGAAGGCCGCGGCCACTTCTTGTCCCGTGCCGAGCGTCGGACCGTCGATCAATTTCCACGCGCCGCCGACGCTGATGAGCGTGCCGAGTTGCATCTGCTTGGCTTCTTCGCCGCTTTGCACCATCGCCCACACGCTTTCGTAAACCTGCAAGTCTCGGCTCACGCCCTGCGAGCCGGCGGGGACCATGCCCGGCTTGGTCCCGCCAAAGTCGCTGAATTTCAAGCCGGCCGCCACGGGATCCTTGGCCACGGCATTGAATTTGTCGGCGGCTGCCGACACGCGCTTTTGCAACTGCTCGGTCCGCACGTCGTCGAGACCCAACTTTTTAATATCCTCCGACGTGATCAAAAGTCGCTTGAATCGTCCCGCGTCTTTGGTGGCCAACGAGGCGACCACTTCCTCGGCGACTTCTTCGGGCGAGATCAATTTCCAAACGTCGATCGTGTTATCTTCATTCTGGTCGAGCGCCCAGCGCATGCCGTTGCTATGAAACCAGCGATATTGGTCGACCTTGCCGTTGTAGTTGGAATCGATATCGCGATAAACTTCCAAGCCGTCGCGGTAATAGCTCCAGATGTCGACGATGTTGTCGCCGTTGGAGTCGGCGAATTGCCGCAGGATTTGATTGTTCGGGCCGCGTACGACCCACGCGGTGATGGTGCCGATTTTTTCCGCTTTGATCGAACTTTTGGCGATCTCTTCCGCGGTAGGTGTGTCAAATTCAATGCCCTTTTGCACGGGCATGAGTTTCATCGCATCGGCCACCGAGGGAGCTGCGATTGCGGACAAAGGCGCGCAGACGAGGGCAATAAAAGCGACCAGCATCGACAGGTTGGAACGGTACGACATCACGAGAAATCCTTTTTCCGGAATCCGATTATGAGAATTCGCCATCATTCGAGGGTGCTAGCCGAGCAGGGAATTATTCGCTCGGCCGAGACTGGAATTATCCGCTCTGCGAGCACGGAATTATCCGCTCCGCGAGCAATAGGGCGTGTGGTGTTATAGCGTTTTTTCCGGTCAGCGGGCCAGAGCGATGCTCTTTCCCTAAAGACCCACAATCGCCTCAATTCCCCTTTGACAGCGGACGATAGCACCCTAAAATGTGTGATTCGGCAACAAACCGGGGAGGCAAGCGGTAGCAAGTCCCCCGGAATTTTCCGCGCGGGCGCATAGCTCAGTTGGTTAGAGCGCAGCCCTGATAAGGCTGAGGTCCCAAGTTCGAGTCTTGGTGCGCCCACTCCCGGAAAGCTTTCAGCAATTAGCTGTCAGCGATTAGCCATACTTTCTGGCTGACTGCTGAGAGCTAAAAGCTAATAGCTTCTCCTGGGGCCGTAGCTCAATGGGAGAGCACTGGCTTTGCAAGCCAGGGGTTAGGGGTTCGACCCCCCTCGGCTCCACTTTTTTCTTTTTCCTCGCTTTCGGCTATGGCTTGTTCGTTGGTCAAGTACCATTTTTTGTACTTGGTGAGCGAATTCTCATTTCAAGCCATTTCTCATTTCAAGACGGTCAAGACGGTCAACTTGGTCAAGACGGTCAACTTGGCACACACTTTTTCGCGGAATGGAAGCGGGAAAGTGTGACTAACGCCGGAATTAATGTCTTTCCATTAGATTTCATTGAAATTCCTCGGTATTCGCTCGAAGGGGCCAAGTTTTATTTTCAAAAACATCGACAAATCCCCGAAGCGGCCAAGGCTTGCCGAAGGGGACAAGAGAAAACGGGACTGTCGGACTATGGACGGTAGGACGATGGGATAGTGAATGCGCGCAGCGGTCGCGCCAGGGATGGGACAGTCTTCAAGTCCAAGCGCCCCTATGTTCGTTTGTCATCTTCTCAAATTATCAAAGACCTTTCCGAAGTAGCGGCACTGCCAATGTAGCAGAAGCGCTGGCACAATTTCTACAAAAATCTTTTGAGCCGAACGCGCTCGCGCCGAATGGCTTGGCCACGGATGGGCACGGATTAAACACGGAAAGGCTGTAGGGTGGTGTGCTTGCACCCACCACGATGATTCAACGTCGACTACGGAAATGGCCAAGCATAGCGGACGCTGATTTTCCGTCCTTCTGCATCGTGCTTTGCAAGCCAGGGTTAGGCGTTCGACCCCCTCGGCTCCACTGGACATAAGTTCTGCCGAAGCAAGAGTTTCTGTTACCTGTCGATGTTCGACAGCGCGGCGTTTCCCCAGCTTCAAAAACGGTACATACCGTTTTTGAAAAACAGCGAAAGGAGACCTACGATGGCATGGTCAAAATAATCATCTTCCCAAGTACCGCAAGCATCGGGCCAGCGGCCAGGCGGTGGTCACTCTTAATGGTCGTGACTTTTACCTTGGGCCACATGGCACCAAGGCTAGCAAGTTGCAGTACGATCGCCTGCTGGGTGAATGGCTGCAGAACAACCGAAATCCACTGATAGCTTCCTGCGATGGAATTACGGTGGTAGAACTCTGTGCTCGCTACTTCAAATTCGCCAAACAAAACTACCAACGTGATGGCAAGTGCACCGGAGAAACCCCAAGCATCCGCATCGCTTTGCGGTTCCTTCGGGAATGGTACGGCAAGTCGCAAGCGGCCGAATTCGGCCCTCTAGCGCTACAATCACTCCGGCAGCGGATGATCGATGCCGACCATTCCCGGAATTATGTAAATTCGCAGGTCAACCGTATCAAGAGGATGTTTAAGTGGGCGGTGGCGGAAGAATTGATTGCACCTGCGGTCTCCGAGGGGCTTTCCGCGGTCTCTGGCCTACGCATGGGCCGCTGTGGAGCCCGAGAGACATCTCCAGTGCTGCCTGTAGAGGATACCGTCGTCGATAAATCCCTGCCCAATATGTCCCCGGTCGTCGCCGACTTGGTTCGACTACAGCGGCTGACGGGCATGCGACCCGCTGAAGTTTGCCTCTTGCGTCCTTGCGATCTCGATCGCAGTGGCGAAGTCTGGGTTTACAAGCCGTCTACCCATAAGACGGAGCATCATCGAAAAGCGCGAAGGGTGTTTATTGGCCCAGCCCAGGATGTCTTACTTCGATACCTGGCCAGATCGGCCGATGAGTACTGTTTCCGGCCTTGCGACAGCGAAGCAAAGCGGCTGGCAGTCAATTCCGCTAACCGTATCACTCCAATGAATCGTGGAAATCGTCCAGAATAACTGCAGACTGCCAGATCAAGCACTGCTCCGCACGAGAGAGAAAAGAACGCTGCGATCCGCGCCAGCGGAAATCCGACGCCGAGCCTCTGTTGGGGAGGCTGGGGATAATCAACTTAGCGAAATCCCCGATGGAGCTTGGATTCGAGTCGCGGGAATTGTACTCGTGAGACAGCGACCGGGAACGGCGAAGGGAATTACATTTGTGACGATAGAGGATGAAACAGGACCGATCAATTTAATTATCCGGATGGATATTTGGGAGAAATTC
>JBGTEU010000823.1:0-2534 GCA_041747595.1 Bythopirellula sp. | reverse complement strand
GTCGACTTTCGCGAACATATCGAACGACACGCCGTAGTTCTTACGGCAGAATTCTTGAATCTCGTCGGCGGTGCCGGGCTCTTGACCCATAAACTGATTACAGGGAAACCCTAAAATGGCGAGGCCCTGGTCGGCATACTTTTCGTGGAGCTGCTGTAATTGCTCGTACTGAGGAGTAAGGCCGCACTTGCTCGCGACGTTGACGATCAACACCACTTTGCCTTGGTAATCGGCGAGATTGATTTCCTTGCCGTCGAGTGACTCCATCTTGAATTTGAGAGCCGAATTCTCCTGGCTTCTCCCTTGCACCTTTGTACCGCAACCTGTGGCCACCACCATCAGTGAAGCCCCCCACGTCAAAATGTCTTTCATCCGAACCATTGCGAGTACTCCTGGTTAAACTTGATACCGAACGGTTTTAACCAGTTTAGCGGCGTCACGGTTTATTTAATAGCCGTAGGCGGCAGCCCGGCTTTTGGAGTAGTGGCAACCGCGGCTGCCGCCTGCGGCTAGGTTATATATTACTTTCGCGGAGCCCTTTGCGGATTAACGTACACTTGAGTGATAAGCATCGGGAAATGCCGGTTATGTTATCAGGCAAGGAACTGGGCCTGAGAGCAAGCTGTCATCAAGTCAACCAGGCCGAAAGGCTCCTCAATGGCACTCGAACAACGGTCGAACCAACGGATCTTACTTACGGGCGCGACGGGCTATGTCGGTGGCCGTCTGTTGCCGCGGTTGGAGCAGCAGGGCTATTGCGTCCGCTGTGCCGTTCGTCGTCCCGAAGCGCTCGGCGATCGTGTGAGTCCCACGACCGAGGTCGTCGTTGCCGACGTGCTTGATCGCGATTCCCTTGGCGCGGCGATGATGGGGGTCGAGGCGGCCTTTTATTTCGTCCACTCGATGGGGACGAACCATGATTTTGAGGAGGAAGATCGAATCGCGGCAGAAAACTTTGCCAAAGCCGCCACTGCTGCAGGGGTTCGGCGAATCATCTACCTGGGAGGCTTGGGCAATCCCCATCACGAGCTCTCCAAGCACTTGCGTAGCCGACAGGAGACCGGCAATGTGTTGCGGGCCCATCATCGGCAGATCGTCGAATTTCGAGCCTCGATTGTGATCGGTTCCGGCAGCCTATCGTTTGAAATGATTCGCGCGCTGGTGGAAAGGCTGCCCGTCATGATTTGCCCCCGGTGGGTGCAGGTAAAGGCCCAACCCATCGCGATAGAGGATCTCTTGGAGTATCTACTCTGTGCGATTGATTTGCCGCACGGCCCGTCGCAAGTCTACGAGATCGGGGGCCCCGACCAAGTTTCCTACGGTCAAATCATGCAGGAGTATGCGCATCAGCGGGGCCTGAAGCGGTGGATGATCCCGGTGCCCCTGTTGACGCCCTATCTTTCAAGTCTTTGGCTGGGGCTGGTGACACCGCTTTACGCCCGCATGGGACGCAAGCTGGTCGAAAGCCTACGCAACCCGACGCTCGTCTCGAACAATATGGCCCTGGCGACGTTTGCAGTCAGGCCGCGGTCGCTTGAGCTAGCGATCGCACGTTCGCTCGTGAATGAGGATCGCGAATTCGCAGAAACGCGCTGGTCCGATGCATACTCGTCGTCGGGAAAGCTTCGCGTCTGGGGTGGTGAACGGTTCGGATCGAGACTCATTGATTCACGATCCATCGAGGTCAATGTACCCGTGGAACAAGCCTTTGCATCGATTCGTCGCATTGGGGGCCAGAACGGATGGTACTTTGGTGATTGGCTCTGGTCGCTGCGAGGTTTTATGGATTTGCTCGTGGGTGGGGTCGGCGTGCGCCGAGGGCGGCGCGACCCTGAGAACTTACGCGTTGGCGATCCCCTCGACTTTTGGCGCGTGGAGCTCTTCGAACCGCCCGACCGACTCAGGCTGCATGCTGAAATGAAGCTGCCGGGACGCGCCTGGCTCGAGTTTGAGGTCACTCCCACCGAACGAGGGAGCAGCATTCGTCAGACGGCCATTTTTGATCCTCTTGGCCTTTTGGGTCTTCTCTACTGGTACGGCATCTATCCGCTCCACCAATGGGTTTTCGCCAGCATGTTGCGAAACCTCGCGAATGCCGCGGAACGGTTGCCTCCGCACGCCAGCAAATGATCGCCATAGTTTTTACTTCCGCTTCGCCACCCGCAGTTTCGCGCTCCGCGAGCGGGGATTCTCGGCTTCTTCTCGCGCCGACGCGAGCACCGGTTTCTTGGTGAGCACTTCCAGCCGTTCGTCGTTGCGGAAGGCGTGTTTTACCAAACGATCTTCGAGCGAATGGAAACTGATAATCGCCAAACGTCCTCCCGGCCTCAAGCAATCGGGAAATGTCGCGAGCGCAGTTTCCAACGATGCGAGCTCTTCGTTCACTGCGATCCGCAGGGCTTGAAAGGTTCGCGTCGCGGGGTCGATGCGCAGCCCGGGAGTGCGCGGTACGCAGCTTCGTAACAGATCGGCCAATTGTCCCGCGGTGCGAATCGGCGTCGTGCGGCGGGTCTCGACAATCTTCTTGGCAATGC
>JBGTEU010000822.1:0-1592 GCA_041747595.1 Bythopirellula sp. | reverse complement strand
TAGGAATCCCATGATCTATCCCATATTCTTGCGGTTGATCAGATACTCAGTGAGCGCCCGATCAAACGGCATGCTTGTGTCGAGCGGTACGTAGTCGATGCCGCTTTGCCGACACTCCTTTTCATACTGTGTGCGAAAGCGGCGAATCTCGTCCAGGTAATCGGCTCGATACGAGTCGGCGTCGACTTCAATCGTTTCCAGCGACTCGGGATCGCGAAGCTCGACCAGTCCTTCGAACGGAAAGGCCACTTCGGCTTGGTCCAGGATGTGAAACAAAATCACGTCGTGCCCCCCATGCCGCAGTCGCCGCAATGCGGCGATCACCGGCTCGGGCTCGACCAGCAAATCGCTGAAGATCATGACCAAGCTGCTATGCCGCAACATCGCGGCAAGTTGGATGAGGCTTTGGGCGACGTTCGTTTTGGCGTGAGGTTCGAGATTAGCGAGCACCGAGAGGATGTTGCCAATTTGTTGCCGTTTTGACTTGGGGGGGAGGCAATCGACGATCTTTTCGCCAAAGGTCACCAGACCCACGGGGTCGTTCTGATGAATCATCAGATAACAAAGCGCCGCCGCAAGGCAGATCGAGTATTCAAACTTGGTGAGTTCCTGCTCGTGGCTGTAGGCCATCGACGCGCTCAAGTCCATCACCAAATAACCCGTGAGGTTGGTCTCGGCCTCGAATTTCTTGACATAGTATTTGTCGGTCTTGGCGTAGACGAGCCAGTCGATGTCCGCAGGGTTATCACCAGGCACATACTTGCGGTGCTCGCTGAATTCCACGGAGAAACCGTGAAAGGGGCTCGCGTGCATCCCCTGGAAGAAGCCCTTGATGATGAATTGGGCGCGCAAGTCGAGCCGCGCAATATGCCGAACGACTTCGGGATTCAGATATTTTTCAACGGTCGACATAGTTGTTAGCCGGCAGCGTCCCGCTGCCGAGTTGAGGACGTTCGCACGGCAGCGGGACGCTGCCGGCTAACTCGCGTATTTCGGTTGCTCGGGCACCGGGATTTCTTTCATCAGGCGGGCGATCAGTTTCTCGGTCGACATCCCCTCCGCTTGCGCTTGGAAATTGGTGCTGATGCGATGCCGCAGCACGGGGACCGCCACTTTTTGTACGTCTTCGATGGCGACCGTGAATCGGCCATCCATCGCGGCGAGCGCCTTGCCGCCGTGGATGAGGAACTGTCCCGCACGGGGTCCGGCGCCCCAATCGACCAGCTCTCTGACGAAGTCGGGCGCTGAGGCGTCGCGCGGGCGCGTCGCGCGGACGATCGCCGCTGCGTACTTGATGACGTATTCGCTCACCGCGACCGACATGACGAGTTTTTGGACGTTGAGAATCGCCTTCGCGCTGAGGACCTTGTTGACCTCGGGCTTCTCGCCCCGCGTCGTGGCGGCGAGGATCTTTTCCTCTTCGTCCTTGGTCGGGTAATCGACCTTGATGTTGAACATGAACCGGTCGAGCTGCGCCTCGGGGAGCGGGTAGGTCCCCTCCTGCTCGATCGGGTTCTGCGTCGCGATGGTAAAGAACGGGCTCGGTAGCTCGTAGGTCGTCTGACCGACCGTCACCTCGCGCTCCTGCATCG